>NZ_JBWKZH010000035.1:0-61368 GCF_059424305.1 Hydrogenophaga sp. GW456-12-10-14-TSB4
GGGAGGGGTCGGGGCGGCTTGGTAACTCGTTGGTAACTAATGCCAAGGCGCGTCAAATTCTATTGCAATGCACCAAACCGCAGTCCGGCACTCGGACGCTCCCCGATATCCGGGGGCCAGGATGGTGCGGATCAGCTCAGTTCATTGCGGTAATGGTGCGCGTCGGTGCGGTAGAAGCCGCGGCGCAGCTCCATGGGTTCGTCGTTGTAGGTGTAGGCCAGGCGCTCCACGCTCAGCAAGGGATGGCCGGGGGCGATGCCCAGCAGGGTGGCGGTGTCTTCGTCGGCGCTCACCGCCTTGATCTTCTCGACCGCGCGCACCATGCGCACGCCGAACTGGGTCTCGAACAGGGCGTACATCGGGCCCTTGTCTTCCGACAGCGCCTCGATCGTCAGCCCCTTGAAGGGGCCGCCCGGCAGCCAGAGCTCCTCGACGATGGCGGGTGTGCCGGCGAAGGCCAGCACGCGCTTGACCTGCAGCACGGCGTCGCCGGTGCGCAGGGCCAGCTGGCGCGCCACCTCGGCCGGCGCGCGCAGGCGGCGGCATTCGACGATGCGGCGTTCGGACTGGCCCTGGTCTTCCAGCGTACCGGTGTCGGGCAGCAGGCGCAGGAAGCGGTACTGGATGTGCTGCTCGGCATGGGTCGCCACGAAGGTGCCCTTGCCCTGGCGGCGCACCAGCAGGTTGTCGGTGGCGAGTTCGTCGATCGCCTTGCGCACGGTGCCCTGGCTCACGCGAAAGCGCGCGGCCAGGTCGAACTCGCTCGGGATCATGTCGCCCGGTTTCCATTCGCCCGCCTGCAGGCTGCGCAGGATCAGGGTCTTGATCTGCTGGTACAGCGGGCTGAAGGCCGGCGCGGTGTTCTCGAACACCGGAGCGCCGGTCTCTGCCGGTGTCGCGTCGGAGGGATTCTGGGGTGAGGTGGCCATGCGTTTGCGGGCGCCGTCGGGAGGGCGCTCATGGCTTCAATCATATCTTATATAAGACATAAGACAAATTGACGTATCAGGGTTTGCGAGGGTACACTCACGGGCTGTCCAGGGGGCTCGCCCACCTCGTCATTTCCCTCTTCCCCAACGTCCTTTTCCGGAGTTTTCACCATGAACAAGAAGCCCGTTCGCGTTGCCGTCACCGGCGCCGCTGGCCAGATCGGTTACGCCCTGCTGTTTCGCATCGCCTCCGGCGAGATGCTCGGCAAGGACCAGCCCGTGATCCTGCAGCTGCTGGAAATCCCGGACGAGAAGGCCCAGAAGGCGCTCAAGGGCGTGATCATGGAACTGGAAGACTGCGCCTTCCCGCTGCTCGCCGAAGTGATCCCCACGGGTGACCCGCTGGTGGCCTTCAAGGACGCCGACTACGCCCTGCTGGTCGGTGCCCGTCCGCGCGGCCCCGGCATGGAGCGCGCCGACCTGCTGGCCGCCAACGCCCAGATCTTCACCGCCCAGGGCAAGGCCCTGGACAAGGTCGCCAGCCGCGATGTCAAGGTGCTGGTCGTCGGCAACCCCGCCAACACCAATGCTTACATCGCCATGAAGAGCGCGCCCAGCCTGCCGCGCGAGAACTTCACCGCCATGCTGCGCCTGGACCACAACCGCGCCGCCAGCCAGATCGCCGCCAAGACCGGTGGCAAGGTCGGCGAGATCGAGAAGCTCACCGTCTGGGGCAACCACTCGCCCACCATGTACGCCGACTACCGCTTCGCCACCATCGGCGGCAAGAGCGTGAAGGACGCGATCAACGACCAGGTCTGGAACGCCGACACCTTCCTGCCCACCGTGGGCAAGCGCGGTGCCGCCATCATCGAGGCGCGCGGCCTGTCGTCGGCCGCTTCCGCTGCCAACGCCGCCATCGACCACATGCGCGACTGGGCCCTGGGCTCCAACGGCAAGTGGGTCACCATGGGCGTGCCTTCCAACGGCGAATACGGCATCCCCAAGGACGTGATCTTCGGCTTCCCCGTCACCACCGAAGGCGGCAAGTACAAGATCGTCGAAGGCCTGGAAATCGACGCTTTCTCGCAAGAGCGCATCAACAAGACGCTGGACGAGCTCAAGGGCGAGCAGGACGGCGTCAAGCACCTTCTGTAATCGGCTGGTAACCACGCCTTGGCTCCCGTCCATCCCCGACACATCCTGCTCGGTGCCCAGGCCGGCGCGTTCGCGCTGCCGGTCTGCGACCACTACAGCGGGGTGGAAGCCCGGATGCGCAAGAGCCTGGCGCTGCAGGCCGAGATGGCCGAGGAGTTCGGCACCTGCGTCTTCGACGTCACGCTGGACTGCGAGGACGGCGCGCCCGTGGGCGGCGAAGCCGAGCACGCCGCGCTGGTGACGGTGCTGGCCCTGGCCGCGGCGCCCGAGGCGCGCGTGGCGGTGCGCGTGCACCCGGTGGACCACCCGGCGTTCGACGCCGACGTGGCCACCATCGCGGCGCGCGCCGGCCATCGGCTGGCCCACCTCATGGTGCCCAAGGTCGAATCGGTGGCCGATGTGCAGCGCGCGGCGGACGCACTCGACGCCGCCGGTGCCCGGGCCTTGCCCCTGCACGTGCTCATCGAATCCCCCGCAGCGGTGCACCGTGCCTTCGACATCGCCGCCCATCCCCGGGTGCAGAGCATCAGCTTCGGCCTGATGGACTTCGTCTCGGCGCACGGCGGCGCCATCCCGGCCGACGGCATGAGCGCCGCCGGCCAGTTCTCGCACCCGCTGGTGCTGCGCGCCAAACTGGAGATCGCATCGGCCTGCCACGCGCACGGCAAGGTGCCTTCGCATTGCGTGGTAACCGAGTTCAAGCACCTGGATGCCCTGCAGCAGGCGGCCCGCAAGGCCGCCCACGAGCTCGGGTACACGCGCATGTGGAGCATCCATCCCGACCAGATCCGCCCCATCCTGGCCGCGTTCGCGCCCCAGGCGAGCGAGGTCCACACCGCCGCCGCCCTCATTGAGCGCGCCCTGGCCGCCGACTGGGCGCCGGTGCAGTTCGAAGGCCGCCTGCACGACCGGGCGAGCTACCGCTACTTCTGGCAGGTGCTGGAGCGCGCGCACCAGACCGGCCAGCCATTGCCCGACACGGTGCAAGCCCACTTCGCCGAACCCGCCGCCCTGCGGCATTGAGCTTGCTTGTACCGTCCCCACCTGTTTTCTGCCCCACGAATTTCACTTCCCCACTGGAGAACCCCATGTCCACCTTCCTCACCGACTACCGCGCCCACGCCGCCGAACGCGCCGCGCTGGGCATTCCTCCGCTGCCGCTGGACGCCAAGCAGGTCGCCGACCTGATCGAGCTGATCAAGGCACCGCCGGCCGGTGAGGACGCCTTCCTGCTGGACCTCATCACGCACCGCGTGCCGCCCGGCGTGGACGACGCGGCCAAGGTCAAGGCCAGTTTCCTGGCCGCCGTGGCGCACGGCGACGTGAAGGTGGGCCTGATCTCCAAGTCCAAGGCCACCGAGCTGCTGGGCACCATGGTGGGCGGCTACAACGTGCACCCGCTGATCGAACTGCTGGACGACGAGGAAGTGGCCAGCGTGGCGGCCGAGGGCCTGAAGAAGACCCTGCTGATGTTCGACTTCTTCAACGACGTGGCCGAGAAGGCCAAGGCCGGCAACGCCAAGGCCCGCCAGGTGATGCAGAGCTGGGCCGATGCCGAGTGGTTCACCAGCCGCCCTGAAGTCGAAAAGACCATCACCGTGACCGTGTTCAAGGTGCCCGGCGAAACCAACACCGACGACCTTTCGCCCGCACCCGACGCCTGGAGCCGCCCGGACATCCCGCTGCACTACCTCGCCATGCTGAAGAACACGCGCGAAGGCGCGGCCTTCAAGCCCGAGGAAGACGGCAAGCGCGGCCCGATGCAGTTCATCGACGACCTCAAGAAGAAGGGCCACCTCGTGGCCTACGTGGGCGACGTGGTGGGCACCGGCTCCAGCCGCAAGTCGGCCACCAACAGCGTGATCTGGGCCACCGGCCAGGACATCCCCTTCGTGCCCAACAAGCGCTTCGGCGGCGTCACGCTGGGCGGCAAGATCGCCCCCATCTTCTTCAACACCCAGGAAGACTCGGGCGCGCTGCCGATCGAAGTGGATGTGAGCAAGCTCGAAATGGGCGATGTGATCGACATCCACCCCTACGACGGCAAGATCACCAAGGGCGGTGCCACGCTGGTCGAATTCCAGCTGCGCAGCGACGTGCTGTTCGACGAAGTGCGCGCCGGTGGCCGCATCAACCTCATCATCGGCCGCTCGCTCACCGCCAAGGCGCGTGAGTTCCTGGGCCTGCCCGCCAGCACGGTGTTCCGCCTGCCGCAAGCGCCCGCCGAAACCAAGGCCGGCTTCACCCTGGCCCAGAAGATGGTGGGCCGCGCGGTCGGTCTGCCCGAAGGCTTCGGCGTTCGCCCCGGCACCTACTGCGAACCCAAGATGACCACCGTCGGCTCGCAGGACACCACCGGCCCGATGACGCGCGACGAACTGAAAGACCTGGCCTGCCTGGGCTTCAGCGCCGACATGGTGATGCAGTCCTTCTGCCACACCGCCGCCTACCCCAAGCCGGTGGACGTGAAGACCCACCGCGAGCTGCCCGCCTTCATCAGCAACCGCGGCGGCGTCGCCCTGCGCCCGGGCGACGGCGTGATCCACAGCTGGCTCAACCGCCTGCTGCTGCCCGACACCGTGGGCACCGGCGGTGACTCGCACACCCGTTTCCCGATCGGCATCAGCTTCCCCGCCGGCTCCGGCCTGGTGGCCTTCGGCGCCGCCACCGGCGTGATGCCGCTGGACATGCCCGAATCCGTGCTGGTGCGCTTCAAGGGCCAGATGCAGCCCGGCGTGACCCTGCGCGACCTGGTGCACGCGATCCCGCTGTACGCGATCAAGGCCGGTCTGCTGACCGTGGCCAAGGCCGGCAAGATCAACATCTTCTCGGGCCGCATCCTGGAAATCGAAGGCCTGCCGGACCTCAAGGTCGAACAGGCCTTCGAGCTGAGCGACGCCTCGGCCGAACGCTCGGCCGCCGGCTGCACCATCAAGCTCAACCCCGAGCCGGTGAAGGAATACCTCACCAGCAACGTGGTGCTGATGAAGAACATGATCGCCCAGGGCTACGCCGATGCCCGCAGCCTGAAGCGCCGCATCGAGAAGGTCGAGGCCTGGCTGGCCAACCCCAGCCTGCTCGAAGCCGACAAGGACGCCGAGTACGCCGCCGTGATCGAGATCGACCTGGCCGACATCAAGGAACCCATCCTCTGCTGCCCGAACGATCCCGATGACGCCAAGACCCTGTCCGACGTGGCCGGCACCAAGATCGATGAAGCCTTCATCGGTTCGTGCATGACCAACATCGGCCACTTCCGCGCCGCGGCCAAGCTGCTGGGCGGCCAGCGCGACATTCCCGTCAAGCTGTGGGTCGCACCGCCGACCAAGATGGACGAGAGCGAGCTGATCAAGGAAGGCCACTACTCGGCGTTCGGCACCGCCGGTGCCCGCACCGAAATGCCCGGCTGCTCGCTGTGCATGGGCAACCAGGCGCAGGTGCGCGAAGGCGCGACCGTGGTGTCCACCTCCACCCGCAATTTCCCGAACCGCCTGGGCAAGAACACCAACGTGTACCTGGCCTCCGCCGAACTCGCCGCCATCGCCTCCAAGCTGGGCCACATCCCCACCGTGGCCGAGTACCACGAGGCCATGGGCGTGGTGAACAAGGACGGCGCTGCGATCTACCAGTACATGAACTTCGACCAGATCGAAGAGTACGCCGAGGCCGCGAAGGGCGTCACCGCATAAAGGGCTCCCCCCGCGCCGCCTTCGGCGTCACCCCTCAGGGGCGGCGCTGGAGGGCCGGCGGAGCCGGACCCTCGGCGCCCTGGATTCAAAAAAGCCGCTGCGTTCGCAGCGGCTTTTTTTATCCGGCCAGCGTGCGCCGGTTCCAGGGCATGTGCATCAGCACGCGGGCCAGGCCGCAGAAGCCCGACGCACCCGCGAACACCAGGCCCGCCCCGACGAAGCCCGAGAGCGCATGGAACCAGGGCGAGACGGTGGCGCCCAGCACCGCGCCCAGCACGATCAGCGAGCCCGCCGCGATCTGCACCTGCCGCTGAAGCTCCAGTGGCTGGGCGCTGTCGGTCACGACCGGAAGCCCCGCCTTCTTCCAGGCATCCAGCCCGCCTTCGAGCACATAGGCCTCGCACGCCGTGCTCGCGCCCAGCGCGGACGCGTTGACCTGCGTGCGGTTGCCCGAGCGGCAATGGAAGATGACGGCCGACGCGCCGTCCTCCAGCCGCAGGCCGCTGTTCTTCAGTTGCTCCATGGGCGCATGGCGCGCCAGCGCGATGCGCTCGCGGGCATGCTCGTCGGCGGCCCGGATGTCGATCAGGACCGCGCCCTGTTTCACGAGTGCCTGCGCGGCTTGAGGAGAGAGGGGCTTCAAGGACATGGTGGGATTTTTCAAAGCAAGGTCAGGGACAGAAGATGGACTTGAGCGTGGCGATGAGCCGGGCCACGTCGGGGTTTTCGATGCGGTAGTGCAGGGTCTGTGACTCGCGTCGGTAGGCCACCAGCCCCTCGTCGCGCATCTTGGCGAGGTGCTGGGACAGGGCGGACTGGCTCAGGGGCACCTGTTCGAGCAGCGCCCCCACCGTCATCTCCCCGTGTTCGATCAGCAGGCAGAGCACCAGCAGCCGGTGTTCGTTGCCGACGGCCCGGAGCAGGGCGGCGGCCTGGGCGGCCCCGGTCTGAAGAAATTGAGCGTCTTTGCGGGTGGCCATGGCGTTTGTATTTAAGTTGTTTCTAATTTAGCATAAACTAATAAATAGTCCAGCCCCCCATCGATGCGAGACACACCATGCCTTCTTCCGCGCAGATCCAGGCTTTCTTCGACGAAGCGACCCACACCGTCACCTACCTGGTGGCCGATCCTGCTACCCGGCAGGCGGCGGTGATCGACCCGGTGCTCGACTACGACCACCGCAGCGGCAAGGCCTCGACCGCATCGGCCGACCAGGTGCTGGCGGCGGCGCGCGAGCAGGCGCTGCAGATCGCCTGGATCCTGGAAACTCATGCCCATGCGGACCACCTGAGCGCCGCGCCGCACCTGAAGGAGCGCACCGGTGCCAAGGTCGCCATCGGCGAGCACATCCGCGAGGTGCAGACGCTCTTTCGCCCGGTGTTCAACCTCGACGATGTCTCGGGGGACGGCCGCGAGTTCGACCGCTTGCTGCGCGACGGCGAGACGCTGGCCATCGGTGCCCTGACCGTGGGCGTCATGCACACGCCAGGCCACACCCCCGCCTGCGTGTCCTACCGCATCGGCGATGCGGTGTTCGTGGGCGACACGCTGTTCATGCCCGACTACGGCACCGCGCGCGCGGACTTTCCCGGCGGCAGCGCCCGCACGCTCTACCAATCGATCCAGCGGCTGCTGGCCCTGCCGCCGCAGACGCGGCTCTTCATGTGCCACGACTACAAGGCGCCCGGGCGCGATCACTTTGCCTGGGAGACCACCGTGGCCGACGAGCGCGCACGCAACGTGCATGTGCATGACGGCGTGAGCGCCGACGAGTTCGTCGCCCTGCGCCAACGCCGCGACGCGACGCTGGCCGCGCCCACGCTGCTGTTGCCGTCGATCCAGGTCAACATCCGGGCCGGCCGGTTGCCCGAGGCCGAATCCAACGGCGTGCGCTACCTGAAGGTCCCCATCCGCCTGTCCGCCTGAAGCGGCGCGCCTTCACGCCCGCGCGGCGAGCGAACGCAGCAACGCCGCCGAAGCCTCGTCGCCCGGGAAGAAGGTCTCCAGCGCCAGCTCCTGCAGGGTGATGTCCACCGGCGAGCCGAACACCGTGGTCGTGCTCACGAGGTTCAGCACGCCATGGCCGGTGTTGAACTGGAAGGGCATCAGCACACCATGGTGCTCGCCCGGCAGGGTGCCGGCGTCGTTGCCGAACGATTCCGGGTAAGCCTTGAGCTCGGCCAGCAGCGCAGCCAGCGTGTCGTCGCCGGTGGCGTGGATCTGCTGGCGCAGGCGCTCGAACAGGTGCTCGCGCCACTGCCGCAGGTTGGCGATGCGCGGCGCCAGCCCCTCGGGGTGCAGGCTCAGGCGCAGCACGTTGACCGGCGCCTGCAGCAGCGCGGGCGAGGACCCGGCCATCAGCAGCGGCACCAGCCGGTTGGCCATCACCAGGTTCCAGTGCCGGTCCATCGCCAGCGCCGGCCAGGGCTCGTGGCAGTCCAGGATGCGCTTGACCGCCGCGCGCGCCGAGGCCATGTCGGGCGCGTCCAGCGAGCGCTCGCGGTACATGGGCGCGTAGCCGGCAGCCTCCAGCAGGGCGTTGCGCTCGCGCAGCGGCACCTCGAGCCGGTCGACCAGGCGCAGCACCATGTCGCGGCTCGGGCTGGCGCGGCCTGTTTCCACGTAGCTCAGGTGCCGCGTGGACACATCGGCCACGTGGGCCAGATCGAGCTGGCTCAGGCGGCGGCGCTGGCGCCAGTGGCGCAGGCGTTCGCCGAACGGGGAGGGGGTGGACAGGGCGTTCATGGGCGGCATGGTAGGGCACCTGGGCGCCGCCCGGCCATGACCTGCCACGTCATGGACGCCGCGCACCCGCCCACCGACCATGCACCCCGGATGCCGTGAATCCCATCCGTCCTCACCACACCAAGGAGTGCACCATGTCCCTCATCGCTTCCCTCACATCCCCCGCCGGCCTGCGCCGCGTGCTCTGGGCCGATGCCCTGTCCGGCTCCGGCACCGCCGTGCTGCACCTGGCCCTGACCGGTTCGCTGTCTACCCTGCTGGGCCTGCCCGGCGCGCTGCTCAGCGCCTCGGGCATCCTGCTGCTGCTCTACGTCGCCCTGGCCGGCGCGCTGGCCCTGCAGGCTGCGCCGTCGCGCGCGCTGCTCGGCGCGCTGGTGATCGGCAACTTCGCCTGGGCGGCGGCCTGCCTGGCCTTGCTGTTCGGCGGGCGGGTGGCGCCCACGATGCTGGGCGAGGCCTACCTCGTCGTGCAGGTGGTCGCGGTGCTGGTGCTGGCCGAGCTGCAGTGGATGGCGCTGCGGCGCCAGCGGCCGGCTGCCCTGGCCTGAGGCGTGTGCGCCAGCGCACAGATCTGCGCACCCCGAGCGCCTACGCTGGCTGTCCCGGCCTTCTTCCAAGAAAAGGACAACAACCATGACGCTCGGAACCATCCTCCTCATCATCCTCATCCTGATCCTGCTCGGGGTCTTCCCCACCTGGCCCCATAGCCGGGGCTGGGGCTACGGGCCCAGCGGCGTGCTCGGGGTGGTGCTCGTCATCGTGATCGTGCTCTTGCTCACCGGCCGCCTTTGACGGAATTCATGGCCGTCAGCACGGAATAGCGGGCTCCTGACAGAATGGACCGGTGTTTCACCGATTCCGTCAGGAGCCCCCCATGCCCACGACCAGCCATTTCGCCCATCCCTTCGCCTCCACCGTCAAGACTTTCAAGACCGCTTCGGGCAAAAGCGGCCGCTTCTACTCCCTGCCGGCGCTGGCCAAGCAGTACCCCTCGGTCAAGCGCCTGCCGGTGTCGCTGCGCATCGTGCTGGAGAGCGTGCTGCGCCATTGCGACGGCGAGCGCGTGACCCCCGAACACGTGGCGCAGCTGGCGCAATGGCAGCCCAACACCGCGCGCACCGACGAAATCCCCTTCACCGTGGCGCGCGTCGTGCTGCAGGACTTCACCGGCGTGCCCCTGCTGGCCGACCTCGCCGCCATGCGCAGCGTGGCCCAGCGCCTGGGTCAGGACCCGAAGAAGATCGAACCCCTGGTCCCGGTGGACCTGGTGGTGGACCACTCCGTGATGGTCGACCACTACGGCAACAAGCAGGCGCTCGACCTCAACATGAAGCTGGAATTCCAGCGCAACAACGAGCGCTACCAGTTCATGAAGTGGGGCATGCAGGCCTTCGACACCTTCGGCGTGGTGCCCCCGGGCTTCGGCATCGTGCACCAGGTGAACCTGGAGTACCTGGCGCGCGGCGTGCACATGAAGGGCGGCATGTACTACCCCGACACCCTGGTGGGCACCGACAGCCACACCACCATGATCAACGGCATCGGCGTGGTGGCCTGGGGCGTGGGCGGCATCGAGGCCGAGGCCGCCATGCTGGGCCAGCCGGTCTACTTCCTCACGCCCGACGTGGTGGGCTTCGAGCTCACCGGCCGCCTGCGGGAGGGCGTGACCGCCACCGACCTGGTGCTCACCGTCACCGAAATCCTGCGCCGGCACAAGGTGGTGGGCAAATTCGTCGAATTCTTCGGCGAAGGCACGGCCTCGCTCTCCCTGCCCGACCGCGCCACCATCGCGAACATGGCGCCTGAGTACGGCGCCACCATGGGCTTCTTCCCGGTGGACGAGAAAACGCTGGCCTATTTCAAGGGCACCGGCCGCAGCCCGGCCGAGATCGAGGCCTTCGAGGCCTACTTCCGCGCCCAGGGCCTGTTCGGTGTGCCCGCCAGCGGTGACATCGACTACTCCCAGGTCGTCAAACTCGACCTCGGCCTGGTCACGCCCAGCCTGGCCGGCCCCAAGCGCCCGCAGGATCGCATCGAACTCGGCCAGGTGGCGCGCCAGTTCGCCGAGCTGTTCAGCAAGCCCAACGCGCAGAACGGCTTCAACCGCCCGGCCGAGCTGCTGCACACCCGCTACCACGCGATCGACAGCGAGATCGCGCCGGTGCCGGTGCCCTCGGCCAAGCCCACGCCCGAGGGCGCGCCGCGCTTCGAGGTGGAAATGGTGGCCAACCGGCCGGTGCGCGCCAGCGCGCCGGTCAAGGAGCCGCGCGGCGACCTCACCATCGGCAACGGCGACGTGCTGATCGCCGCCATCACCAGCTGCACCAACACCAGCAACCCCGGCGTGCTGCTGGCCGCCGGCCTGCTGGCCAAGAAGGCGGTCGAAGCCGGCCTCAAGGTGCAACCGCACATCAAGACCTCGCTGGCCCCCGGCTCGCGCATCGTCACCGAGTACCTTACCCAGACCGGCCTGCTGCCTTACCTGGAGAAACTGGGCTTCGCGCTCGCGGGCTACGGCTGCACCACCTGCATCGGCAACGCGGGCGACCTCGCGCCCGAGCTCAACGCGGTCATCACGCAGAACGACCTCATCTGCGCCGCCGTGCTCTCGGGCAACCGCAACTTCGAGGCCCGCATCCACCCCAACCTCAAGGCCAACTTCCTCGCCAGCCCGCCGCTGGTGGTGGCCTACGCCATCGCCGGCAACGTCATGAAGGACCTCATGACCGAGCCGGTGGGCAAAGGCAAGGGCGGCAAGCCGGTCTACCTCGGCGACATCTGGCCCAGCAGCGACGAGATCTACCAGCTCATGAAGTTCGCGATGAACGGCAAGGCCTACCGCGAGAACTACGCGCGCGTGGCCAGTGAGCCCGGCAAGCTGTGGGAGCACATCAAGGGTGTCTCGGGCAACGCCTACACATGGCCCAAGAGCACCTACATCGCCGAGCCGCCGTTCTTCGAGACTTTCAAGCTCGCGGCCGCGGCGAGCACCGAACCGCCGGCCGTGCGCGGTGCGCGTGTCATGGCGCTGTTCGGCGACTCCATCACCACCGACCACATCTCGCCGGCCGGCAACATCGCCGAAAACTCGCCCGCCGGACAGTGGCTGCTGGCGCGCGGCGTGCTCAAGGCCGACTTCAACAGCTACGGCGCGCGCCGGGGCCACCACGACGTGATGATGCGCGGCACCTTCGCCAACGTGCGCATCAAGAACCTGATGCTGGCGCCCCTGCCCGACGGCTCGCGCGAGGAGGGCGGCTGGACGATCTACCAGCTCGACGGCGTGGGCCAGGGCCAGAAACTGAGCATCTTCGACGCCGCCATGCGCTACCAGGCCGCTGGCGTGCCCACCGTGGTGTTCGCGGGCGAGGAGTACGGCACCGGCTCCAGCCGCGACTGGGCCGCCAAGGGCACCCAGCTGCTGGGCATCAAGGCCGTGGTGGCGCGCAGCTTCGAGCGCATCCACCGCTCCAACCTGGTCGGCATGGGCGTGCTGCCCCTGCAATTCAAGGCGGGCGACTCCTGGGAAAGCCTGGGCCTGGCGGGCGACGAAACCGTCGACGTGGTGCCGCACCCCGACCTGCTGCCGCAGAGCGAGGCCCGGCTGGTGATCACCCGCGCCAACGGCGAACGCCGCGAGGTGAGCGTCATCCTGCGCATCGACACCCCGGTGGAGGTGAACTATTACCGCGACGGGGGAATCCTCCCCTACGTCCTCAGGCAATTGTTGAGCGCTTGAGCCCGATGCCGCAACGCGGCATGATGTGTTTTCGTTCTGCCCTTCGGGAGTCGCCATGCGAAAGCCTGCCTTGTACAGCCCGTCCACCCGCCCCGGGGTGCCGAAGGCGGGCGCGCAAGGCGGCGAGTCGGCCGCCGAGGCACCGGCGGCACCCGCCCCCCGCCGCCGCTGGCGGGCCGCCGCCGCCCGCTGGGCCGCCAGCCCGCGCGTCATGTGGTCGGCCCTGGCGCTGCTCGCGGCCCTGCTCGCCGCCAGCGCCTGGCAGAGCGGTGCGAACGGGCCCAAGGCCCTGACGCAGAAAGACATCGACGCGGCCGTGCTGCGCACCCTCACCACCCAGAACCTGCCGTCCCGGGCCGCGCGCGCGGCGGAGAAGATCCGCCCCGCCGTGGTGCGCGTCATGTCCTACGCCAAGGACAAGAAGGGCGAGGAGCAGGAAATGGGGGTGGGCACCGGCGTGGTGATCGTCGACAAGGGCATCATCCTGACCAACCTCCACGTGGTGCAGCACGCGCAAAGCATCAAGCTGGTGTTCGCCGATGGCACGGAATCCGGCGCCAGCATCACCGGCGTGCAGGCCCAGAACGACCTGGCCGTGCTGCAGGCCCACACCATCCCCGACGACCTCATCGCCGCCACCATGCGCTCCACCGGCGACCTGCTGCCCGGTGACGAGGTAGTCGCCGTGGGCTTTCCCTTCGGCATCGGCCCGTCCACCTCCTCGGGCGTCATCTCCGGTTTCGACCGCGCCTTCAAGTCGCCCGAGGGCGAGCAGGAGATCGGCAACCTGATCCAGTTCGATGCCGCGGCCAACCCCGGCAACTCCGGCGGACCGCTGGTCACCATGGACGGCGAGGTCGTCGGCATCGTCACCGGCATCCTCAACCCCACCAGCCACCGCACCTTCCTTGGTATCGGTTTTGCAGTGCCGATCGAGAGCGCCGCCAGCGCCGCCGGTCTGCCCCCGTTCTAGTTCCCCTTTCTTCACAGGAGCGCTCCATGGACCAAAGCACCGCCCCCGACACCGCCCAGCTCATGGAGCAGATCCTGTACGAGGTCAAGCGCGTGGTGGTCGGGCAGGACCGGTTCCTGGAGCGCGTCATGGTCGCCATGCTGGCCCAGGGCCACCTGCTGGTCGAAGGCGTGCCCGGCCTGGCCAAGACCCTCACGGTCAAGACGCTGGCCAGCGTCGTGCAGGGGCGCTTCAAGCGCATCCAGTTCACACCCGACCTGGTGCCCGCCGACCTCGTGGGCACGCGCATCTACAACCAGAAGACCGGCGACTTCAGCACCTCGCTCGGGCCGGTGTTCGCCAACCTGCTGCTGGCCGACGAAATCAACCGCGCTCCCGCCAAGGTGCAGAGCGCGCTGCTGGAGGTGATGCAGGAACGCCAGGTCACCATCGCCGGCGAAACGCACAAGGTGCCCAACCCCTTCCTGGTGATGGCCACGCAGAACCCGATCGAGACCGAAGGCACCTACCCGCTGCCCGAGGCGCAGGTCGACCGCTTCATGATGAAGGTGATGGTGGACTACCCGACGGACGAAGAAGAGTTCGTCATCGTCGAGCGCGTCACCGGCCCGGCGGTCAACGTCAACGCCGTGGCCACCACCGACCAGCTGGCCGCGCTGCAGGCGCAGTGCCGGCAGGTGTACGTCGATCCCTCGCTGGTGCAGTACGCGGTCAAGCTGGTCTCGGCCACGCGCGCACCCGAGAAGCACGGCATCAAGGACATGGCGCACCTCATCACCTTCGGCGCCAGCCCGCGCGCCACCATCGGCCTGGTGGAAGGCGCGCGCGCCCTGGCCATGCTGCGCGGGCGCACCTATGCGCTGCCCGAAGATATGACCGACCTCGTGCCCGACGTGCTGCGCCACCGCGTGGTGCTGTCCTACGAAGGCCTGTCCGAAGGCCTCACCAGCGAGGCCCTGATCGGCCGCGTCATGAAACACATTCCCGCGCCCGCCCGGCCGCTGGAACACGAAAAGAAAGTGGCCTGACCATGTTCGCGCGGCTGTTCGGCAGGAAGGGCGGGGCACCGGCGAACGCCGCGGCCGCCGCCACGCCGGTCGCGCGCCGGGCCGAGGCGCTGCTGCGCCGGCTTGAGTGGACCGTGCTGCGCCGGCTCGACGGCCTGCTGCAGGGCGACTACCGCACCCTCATGCGCGGCAGCGGCCTCGATCTTGCCGACCTGCGCGAGTACCAGCACCACGACGACGTGCGCCACATCGACTGGAACGTGACGGCGCGCCTGCAGACGCCGCACGTGCGCGTGTTCACCGAAGACCGCGAGATGGCCGCCTGGTTCCTGCTCGACCTCAGCCCCTCGGTGGACTTCGGCTCGGGCGAGCAGCGCAAGAGCCAGGTGCTGCTCGACTTCACCGCCGTGCTCGCGCGCCTGATCGGCCGCCACGGCAACCGCGTGGGCGCCGTGCTCTACGGCTCGCGCGGCCAGCCCGTGGTGGATGCGGTGCTGCCCGCGCGCGGTGGCCGCACCCAGGTGCTGCGGCTCATGCAGATGGTGCTGCAGCCGCCCGTGCACGCCGCCGCGAAGAACGGCGTCACCCAGCTCGCCGACCTGCTCAGGGCCGCCGTGCACACCGTGCGCCAGCGCGGCACCGTGTTCGTGGTGTCCGACTTCATCAGCGAGCCCGGCTGGGAGAAGCCCCTGGGCGAGCTCGCGCGCCGGCACGACGTGGTGGCCGTGCGCCTGCTCGACCCGCTGGAGCTCGACCTGCCCGACCTCGGCCTGATCCCGATCCGCGACGCCGAGACAGGCGAACAGCTGATGGTGGACACCCACGACGCCGGCTTTCGCCAGCGCTTCGCGCGCATCGCCGCGCAGCGCGAGGCGCAACTGCGCGAGAGCCTGGGCCGCGCCGGTGTCGACACCCTGGAGCTGTCCACCGACGACGACCTGGCCGAGGCCGTGCTGCGCTTCATCGACCTGCGCAAGCGCCGCCTGCGCGAGACACGCAACGGGACCGGCGGGCGCCACGTGCCCACCCAGTTGCCCACCCGGGACCGCCGCAGCCTCGTCGGTGTCCCACGCGAAGGAGCCCGTCCATCATGAACCACTGGCCCGTCACCTTTCTCTGGCCGCAGTTGCTGTGGCTGCTGCTCGCGCTGCCGCTGCTGGTGCTGCTCTACGTGTGGCTGCTGCGCCGGCGCAAGCAGGCCGCGCTGCGCTACGCCAGCCTGTCCATCGTGCGCGAGGCCATGGGCAAGGGCCCGGGCTGGCGCCGCCACGTGCCGCCGGTGCTGCTGCTGATGGCCATCGCCGTCATGCTGCTGGCCTCGGCCCGTCCCATGGCCACCATCGTGTTGCCTTCGACCCAGCAGACCATCATCCTGGCGATGGACGTCTCGGGCAGCATGCGCGCCGAAGACGTCAAACCCAACCGCCTGGTGGCCTCGCAAAACGCGGCCAAGGCCTTTCTGGCCGAACTGCCGCGCCACGTGAAGGTCGGCATCGTGGCCTTCGCGGGCTCCGCGCAGGTGGTGCAGCCCGTCACGCTCAGCCGAGAAGACCTGGTCACCGCGATCGACAAGTTCCAGCTGCAGCGTGCCACCGCCATCGGCAGCGCCATCGTGGTCTCGCTCTCCGAGCTGTTTCCCGAACAGCGCATCAACCTCGGCGACATGACCTACAGCCGCAACACCGACCCGTTCGCGCCCAAGGGCCGCTCGCTCGACCAGCCCAAGCCCGACGAGAAGACCTTCACGCCGGTGGCGCCGGGCTCCTACACCTCGGCCGCCATCATCCTGCTCACCGATGGTCAGCGCACCACCGGGGTGGACACCGCCGAAGCCGCCAAGATGGCGGCAGAACGCGGCGTGCGCGTCTACACCGTCGGCGTGGGCACGGTGGATGGCGAGATCATCGGCTTCGAGGGCTGGTCCATGCGCGTGCGGCTCGACGAGGAAAGCCTCAAGGAAGTGGCGCGCACCACGCAGGCCGAGTACTACTACGCCGGCACCGCCGAGAACCTCAAGAAGGTCTACGAGACCCTGAGCTCGCGCCTGACGGTGGAGAAAAAGGAAACCGAAATCTCCGGCCTGCTGGCCCTGGCCGCGTCGCTGCTCGCGCTGCTGTCGGCCGGTCTCTCGGTGCTGTGGTTCAACCGCATTCTCTAGGCGCCGCGCGTCAGAGGTGCGCGAAAAACGCGGGCGCGGACTGCCAGCGGTCGTTCAGGCCGTCCACGTACGTGATCGGCACCTTCGACAGCTCTTCGTCTGTCACATCGGTCAGGCAACCGAGGTTGACGCCGATCATCTGGCCGATGGGGGTGTCGTTGCCAATGCCGAAGCTGCGCACGCCGCAGTGCCTGCAGAAGAGGTGGTGGTTCTTCGTCGTGTTGAACCGGTAGAGCGTGAGCTCGGACTCGCCCGTCAGCAGGCGGAAGTGCTCGGGCGTCGTCACGGCCGGCCAGAAGCGGTTGCGGCGGCAGATCGAACAGTTGCAGCGGTAGCTGCTCTGCGTGAGGTCCAGGTCGGCCTCGAAAGTGACCGCGCCGCAATGGCAGCTGCCGTGGTAGGTCTTGAGCATGACGACTCCTTCGGCGGGAATATAGCCCTGGCCCGCACGGGACGCCATGTTCCCGGGGGGACGGCACAATCGCCCGCATGAACCAACAAGTGATCGTGGCGGGCGGTGGCATTGGTGGACTGGCCTGCGCCCTGGCGCTGGCCCGCGCGGGCGTGCCTTCGGTGGTGCTGGAACAGGCCGAAGCCTTCGGGGAGGTGGGGGCCGGCCTGCAGCTCGGGCCCAACGCGGTGCGCGTGCTGACCGAGTGGGGCCTCATGGACGCCCTGCAGGCCTGCGCGGCCTTCCCGGAGGCGCTGCGCGTGCGCGACGCGCACCGGGCGAACCAGCTCGGTCACCTGCGCCTGGGCGCCCTGGCCCTGGCGCGCCACGGGCAGCACTACGCCACCCTGCACCGGGCCGACCTGCACGGTCTGCTGCTCAGCGCCGTGCAGCGGCGCCCCGAAGTCAAGCTGCGGCTGGGCGCCCGGCTGGCGAGCTGGACCGAGACCGGCGAAAGTGTGCAGGTCGCGCTGGAAGACGGCGAAACCTTGGCGGGCGACGCCCTCATCGGCAGCGACGGCCTGTGGAGCCGCGTGCGCGCCGGCCTGCTCGGCGAACAGCCGGTGCGGGCCACCGGCCATCTGGCCTACCGGGGCCTGGTGCGCTCGGTGGACCTGCCCGCGCCGCTGCGCGCCAACCTGATCACCGCCTGGCTCGGCCCGCGCCTGCACGTCGTGCACTACCCGGTGAAGCAGGGCGACTGGTTCAACCTGGTGGCCGTGGTGCACGGCAGCCTGCCGCCCGGCGGTAACCCCCAGGGCTGGACGCACGAGGCGCATGCCGGCGACCTGCGGCGCGCCCTCGGCTCGGCCTGCGGCGAACTGTTGGCCATGATCGCGGCCGTGCCCGACTGGACGCTCTGGCCGCTGAACGACCGGCCCGCCCTGCGTGGCCCGCAGGAACACGCGCGCGGCCGCGTGGCCCTGCTGGGCGATGCGGCCCACCCCATGCGGCCCTACTTCGCGCAAGGCGCCGCCATGGCCATCGAAGACGCCTGGACCCTGGGCCGCCTGGTGCAGGACCGCGAGGCCGGCAGCGACTGGGCGGCGCGGCTCTCGCGTTATGCCCGCACCCGCTGGCAACGCAACGCGCGCGTGCAGAAACTCTCGCAGCGCAACGGCACCGTCTTCCATGCCCAGGGGATGCTGCGCTGGGGGCGCGACACGGCCATGGGCCTGCTCGGCGAGCGATTGCTGGACAATACGTGGCTCTACGACGGACCGCCCGAGCCGCAGCCCGCACCCTGAATCCTTCCAGCAACCGAGGCAGACATGACTTTCCAGAACACCCCCATCACCCGCCGCCAGGCCCTGGCCACCGCCGCCGCCCTGGCCGCCACCACCGCGCTGCCGGCCGCGCACGCCCAGGCCTGGCCGAACCGGCCCCTGAAGATCGTCGTGGGTTTCCCCGGCGGCTCCTCGCCCGACCTCACCGCGCGCCTGCTGGCCGAGCCGCTGCAACAGGCCCTGGGCCAGCCGGTGGTGATCGAGAACCGGCCCGGTGCCGGCGGCAACATCGGCGCCGCCCAGGTCGCCCGCGCCACCGACGACCACACCATCGGCCTGATGATCAACGGCAACATGACGATCGCCAAGATCCTCAACCCGGACACCACCTACGACCCCCTCACCGAACTCGCCCCCGTCTCGCTCATCGCCGTGGCGCCCCTGGTGCTCAGCGTGCCCGCCAACGTGGCCGAGAGCGGTGCGGCCTACATCGCCGCCGCGCGCGCGGCCGGTGACAAGTGGAACTACGGCACGCCCGGCGTGGGCACCGTGGCCCACCTGGGCATGGAACTGCTCAAGAGCCGTGCCGGCATCGCGCCGGTGCACGTGCCGTACCCGGGCAACCCGCAGGTGATCACCGCCATGCTCGGCGGCCAGGTGCAGATGTCGCTGTTGCCCCCGGGCCTGGTCCTGCCGCAGGTGGCCGCCGGCAAGCTCAAGGCCATCGGCGTCACGTCCACCGGCCGCAGCAGCCTGGTGCCCGGTGTGCCCAGCCTGAGCGAGGCCGGCGTGCGCGACTTCCAGCTCGAAATCTGGAACGCCGTGGCCGCCCCCACCAGCATGCCCAAGGCGCACGTCAACCGCCTGGCGACCCTGCTCACCGAGATCGTGCGGCGCGAAGACATCCGCCAGAAGATCTTCGGCCAGGGCTGGCAGGTCGCCGGCACCGGCCCCGAAGGCCTGGCGCGCCGCATCAAGAGCGACACGGCCGCCATGGCCGAGGTCATCCAGCGCAACCAGATCCGTCCGGGCTGACCGGACACCCCCGCCGGCCGGCGGGGTCTCGCGGGTGGTGGCGCAAACGCCCGCGAACTGCTAATGTGGCGCTCTCATGAGTGAACACGCTCCGCCCGCGCCCGCTGGTGTCCGGCTCCACGCGCTGGACAACCTGCGTGCCATCCTCATGTGGCTGGGCATCGTGCTGCATGTGTCGGCGGTCTACGCCACGCACCCCATGCCCAACGTCTGGCTGGACGAGCAGCGCACGGTGGTGGCCGACGCCCTGATCACCGTGATCCACGTGTTCCGCATGCCCGCCTTCTTCATCATCGCGGGCTTTTTTGCGGCGCTGCTCGCGCAGTCGCGCGGTCCGGGCGGCCTGCTGCGGCACCGGCTCGCGCGCCTGGCCCTGCCGTTCGCGATCTTCTGGCCCATCCTGTGGCTGCTGACCAGCCTTTCGGTGCTGCTCTTCCTGAACCGCCTGGCCCTCAACCAATGGGGATTCGACCTGGCCGTGGCCGCGAACGTGCCCGACAAAGGCATCAGCACCATGCACATGTGGTTCCTGTGGCTGCTGCTGTGGTTCTGCGTGATCACCTCCGTGTTGATGCGCCTGCCCCGGCGCTGGTTCGCGCTCGCCGGTGCCGTGCTCGCGTGGGTGGCGCGCCGGCCCTGGGGCTTTGCCTTGCTTGCGCTGCCGCTGCTGGCCGCCACCGCCGCCTACCCTCGCGGCTTCATCGTCAATTCGGGTTCCTTCCTGCCGCCCTGGAACGAGTGGGTGCACTACGGCGTGTACTTCGCTTTCGGGCTGATGCTCCACGGGCAGCAGGCGGTCCTGTTCGAGCAATTTCAGCGCCGCTGGACCCTGTTCGCGGGGATGGGGCTGGCGTTCTTTCTCCTCTCGGTCATGGCGACGCAGCGCCACGGCCCCCTGCTGCTGGGCGCCTACAGCTTCCACTGCGCGGCCTGGCTCTGGAGCTTTGCCTCGATCGGCCTGGCCCTGCGCTTCCTGCAGTCGCGCCACAAGGTGCTGGGCTACCTCTCGGACAGCGCCTATTGGGTCTACCTGGTGCATTTCCCCTTCACCATCCTCTTCGGCGCCCTGCTGTACCAGCTGCCGCTGCCCGCCCTGATCAAGATGGCCATCAACATCACGGCCACCACCCTGGTCTGCCTGGGCAGCTACCGCCTGTTCGTGCGGCACACCTGGATCGGCGTGCTGCTCAACGGCCGGCGCCACCCGAGGCCCTCGCCCGATCTGTCCATCACCGCCGACGGCCGGGTCTGAGGGTAGCGGTTCTATCTGTCTTTGAGAGAGGGCTGAGGTACCACGTGCTTCAGCAGAAATTGCTGCTGCAGGCACCAGCTCTTCATCTTTGCGGGTGAGGAGGATTTGGGCTCTTCCCTCAGGCACGCCTTGTATTGCAGGTGCAGCGTGCCGTCGATGCCCGATAACGCTGTTTCGGCTTTCTGGATGCCTCTTTCGTCGAACCTGTCCCATGCGCGGGACAGTTGCTTGAGGACCTCCTTGACGGCTGTGCGGGTGTCGGGGGACATGTGCATGAAGCGCTCCTTGAGCGCCTGGGCGTGCGCCGTGTCCACTGGCGTGAACTTGGCCTGCGGGAGGTCCATCCTCGGGTGCCGTGTCCAATGCCCTTCTGCCAGCAATTCTTGCTGGAGTTCTTCCCAGACCATTGCCTGATCGCCAGGCGTTCTGTCGAGGTCACTGGCTTGCACGGTGGGGCGTTGCGTTTTCCTGCCCAGGAAAGTCTGTGGCGAGGCCTCCGGCATCGCGAGGCTCCTGGCGCCCGTCTGCACAGAGCCCACGGGGATTTCCGAGCGCATGTCCTCCTCGCTGTCGGAAAGAGGGTCAACGTCATTGAAAAAAGACGGGTTGAACGAGCGGCCTGAAATGGAGTTCATCGCGGCGTTTCTGGCACCTTGGGTGCGCGTGGTGTGAAACATGTCCTAGTGCGAGTGTGGGTGCATTGGTTCGGCTCGCGTGGGATTCAGTTCATGCCATGTTGGCATGGCAACACCACTGAATTTTTCCCACGCGGGTTGCACTGAAAAAAACCAGGCATCCGCCTGGGGACTATTTCTTTGTATGACACCCCTACCGTTTTCCAGCCTGGGCATCCAGAGCCAGGCGCGCTTTACCCTTGCTCCGAATTCAGAAAAATCCATCGTTGCCGAGCTGCGGCGTGCCTGGGCCAGTGGTGCCGAAGGCGCGATTGCTCAGGCCGAGGTCAAGCTTTCAGATCGCCATCCAGGCCTGTACGCCGAATACCGTGGCTTCATCGAAGCCAACCCGAAGGCCCACCTGAAACTCAAGGCAGACCTGTGGTGCCAGCAAGAGATCGAGGGCCCACTGGACGCTTCGACCATGTCCCTCCATGGCGAGCCCATGCTGGTGTTTCACCAGAGTCCCCGCTTGTTGAAGAAGCGGCGGCGTTCTCCCGATCTGCCTGTGATCGAGCGCGCTGCGAAGGAGTTTGAGTTCAAACGGCCCAAGCCGGTGAAGCGCGCCCAACCCGAAGGTTTGAAAGCGGTCGATGCGCTGGTCCGGCGGCAGGGCGATGCCTGGGTCTTCGTGTGGCTTCACCAGGCCATGGCCTTCGAACTCGAGCAACTCCGGCACGTCGCCCAGGTGGCGAGCCAGCGGTTCATGGACCGCTTCCGCTAGGCCTGGCGTGTCGCTCGGCGCGCTGGAGGGGCGCCGATGACCGGCAAGGTCTGCTCACGATTCACGCACTTCGCTGCAATGGCGCCGCTTGCAGGCGCACACGCTGCGGCCGCTTGTAGCGCGCCAGCCGCTGTTCCACGAACGCGATCAGCTCGGCCTCGGTGGCGGTCGCGCCGGCCCGAAGCGCGCAGGCCGCGTGCACGGCTTCGCCCCACTTCTCGTCGGGCTGGCCGAACACGTAGGCCTCGGCCACGGCGGGGTGTTCGAGCAGCACTTGCTCGACCTCGGCCGGGTAGACGTTTTCACCACCGCTCTTGATGAGCTGCTTGTGCGCCGCGCGGCCGGTGAACCACAGCCAGCCGTCTTCATCGAGGCGGCCCAGGTCGCCGGTGCGGTGCCAGGGGTCGGCGGGCTTGAAGGGGCGTTGTTGTGCCGCGTCCCAGTAGCCCAGGAACACGGTCGGGCCGCGCACGGCGATCTCGCCTTCCATGCCGGTGGCCACGGGCTGGCCGGCCGCGTCCTGGATGCGGATCTGCGACGGCGGCACGGCGCGGCCGGCGGCGCCCGGGCGCTCGCTCTGCAGTCCCAGGCACACCATGCTCGACACCTCGGCCTGTCCGTAGGCTGACCAGAAGCCGGCCCCGGGGCACAGCGCGGCCAGGCGCGCCTGCGTGGCCGGCGGCTCCAGGCCCATGCCGATGCGCAGGCTGGCGAGCGAGGCGCCGCTGGCCTGCGCCGCATCGAGCAGGGCGCCGAGCATGGGTGCGAAGGTGGCGCTCACCGTGACCTGGTGCTGTTCCACCGCCGCCGCGGCGGCGGCAGGGTCGAAGCGCGGCAGCAGCACGCAGGTGCCGCCCGCGGCCAGCAGCGCGAGCGAGAGACCGATGCCGGCGGCGTGGAACAGCGGCAGCACGCCGAGCCAGCGGTCGTCCGCGCCAAGCGACCACACCTCGCCGATCTGCCGGGCCGAGGCGGTGAGCTGCGACTGCGCCAGCACCGCGCCGCGCGCGTGGCCTTCCACGGCGGCGGTGAACAGCATGAGCACGCCGAGCGCCGGCGCGTCCTGCCGCGCCACCGGCGGCGCGGTGGTGGGGCCGGCACAGGCGAGCGAGGGCCAGTTCGCCGCGCCGAGCGCCACGACGGGCACTCCGGGCATGCCCTCGGGCCAGGCGGCCTGCGTGGCTTGCCACAAGGGCGCGCAGGCGGCGTCCACCACGGCCAGCACCGGCGCAGCGTCGCGCGACTGCTGGGCCATCTCGGCGGGCGAGAGCCGCAGGTTCAGCGGCACCAGCATCGCGCCCAGCCAGGCCACCGCGCCCAGCATCACCAGCACCTCGGCGCGGTTGCCCGCGACCAGCACCACCCGATCGCCTTGCCCCACCCCCAGGGCCGACAGCGCGGCCGCCTGCCGCTGCACGGCGTCGCAGAGCATGGTGTGGGATTGCGGCGCGCCGTCGTCGATCACGGCGGGGCGGTCCGCGTGGGCCACGGCGTTGTGCGCGAGCAGGTCGATCAGCGTGGGCAGGGCGGAGGTCATGGGGTCATCCTTGAAAACGGGTGGGGCCGGCGGGTGCGAAGCCCAGGCCGCGCTGGCGCGCGGCATCGTATTGTTCGGCCAGTTCGTCCACCAGCGCGGCGACGGCTTGCACGCGGTGCACACCGGCCACCGAGTGGCCGGCGCTGAAGAGCTCGGTCCAGCGCCGGGGGCGCTGCCGGGTGTCCCGCGTGCCGTAGAGCTCGGAGGCGTCGGCCTTCAAGGCCTGGGCGTCGAGCGCATCGGGGTCCAGGCCTGCCGCCACGAGGGAGGCGCGCAGCCAGTTGACGGGCAGCCCGGTGAACGCGCTGGACGGCACGATGTCGTCCCAATCGGCGTCCACCAGCATGCGCCGGTGGGCCTCGCTCGCCAGGCTCTCGGGCGTGGCGATGAAGCGCGTGCCCATGTAGCCGAGGTCCGCCCCCAGGGCCTGCGCGGCCCACAGCGCGTGGCCGTCGCTCAGGCCACCGGCGACCACCAGCGGGCCGTCGAACAGCGCGCGCAGCGAGCGCACGCCGGCGAAGGGGCTTACCCAGCCGGTCTGCCCGCCCGCGCCCGCGCACAACAGCACCAGGCCGTCCACGCCTGCGGCCAGCGCCTTCTCGGCGTGCGCCAGCGTGGCCACGTCGGCGAAGACGCGGCAGCCCGCGCCGTGCAGCGGCCCCACCAGCGCGGCCGGCGAGCCCACGCTGGTGATCACCAGTTCCACCTTCTCGCGGATCACGCAGGCCAGGTCGTCGGCCAGCGTGGCGCTGCGCACGATGAGGTTGACGGCGAAAGGCGCGGCCTGGGCCGTGTCGCCGATGGCCTGGCGGATCTCCGCGATCCACGTGGCCAGCTCACCGTGCCGGCGGCAGTTGGCGGCCGGGAAGGCGCCGATCACGCCCGCGCGGCAGGCGGCTGCCACCAGCGCCGGCCCGGACACGTGCAGCATCGGCGCCGCGATCAGCGGCAACCGCAGGCGCGTGCGCCACTCAGCGGGCAGGGCCATGGCGACTCAGCGGCCGGTGAACGCGGGCCGGCGCCTGGCCACGAAGGCCGAGGTGCCTTCGCGCGCATCGGCGGTGCGGGCACAGGCCTTGAGCAACTGCTGCTCCAGCGAGAGGTAGGCCTGCAGCGAGAGCGCGGGGCCTTCGAGCGAGAGCCGCTTCATGGCCGCGAGCGAAGCCGGCGCCGAGGCGCACAGGCGCTGCACCAGGGCCTGCGCGGCGGCCTCCAGCGCGGCGGCGGGGTGCACCTGGTCCACCGCCCCGGCGGCCAGGCATTGCGCGGCGTCGATGGGGTCGCTGAGCATCAGCCACTGCTGCGCGCGCACCGCACCCACACGGCGCGACAGGAAGTAGGAGGCCCCCACGTCGGGCGAGAGGCCGATCGCCGCGTACCCCGTGCGCAGCTTCATGCTGTCGCTGGCGAGCACGAAGTCGCCGCACAAGGCCAGGCCCACGCCCGCGCCGCCCACCGGGCCGCCGACCACCGTGACGATGGGGCAGGTGGCCTGCGCGAGCTTGAGGTAGCCCGGCAGCAGCTCGTCGAGGATCTCGTCCACGAGTTCGTCGAGCCGGTCGCCCGCCTTCACGAACTCGCGGATGTCGCCGCCCGCGCAGAAGATCGGCCCGCGCGCCTCGATCACGATCACGCGCGGTTGCCCCGCGAGCACCTCGTCGATGGCGCGCACCAGCGCGGGCGCGTTCGACGGCCCCAGCGCGTTGTTGTGTTCGGGCCGGTTGAGCACGATGTGCCCCACGCCCTGGCCGTCCACGTTCCATTCGATGCCATTCATGTCGGCCATGTGTTCATCCCAGCCAGCGCTTGCGCCGGCGATAGTGTTTGACTTCTCGATAGTTCCGACGCTCGCCGCTGGCCTGGTGGCCCAGGTAGAACTCCTGGATGTCCTCGTTGGCGCGCAGCTCGGCGGCCGTGCCTTCG
This sequence comes from Hydrogenophaga sp. GW456-12-10-14-TSB4, assembly GCF_059424305.1. Taxonomy (NCBI): domain Bacteria; kingdom Pseudomonadati; phylum Pseudomonadota; class Betaproteobacteria; order Burkholderiales; family Comamonadaceae; genus Hydrogenophaga; species Hydrogenophaga sp. GW456-12-10-14-TSB4. The sequence continues at coordinate 25,222 of NZ_JBWKZH010000035.1, forward strand.
AGCACCACGCGGCCGTTCTCCAGGATGTAGCCGTGGTCGGCCAGCTCCAGCGCGGCCTGGGCGTGCTGCTCCACGATCAGCAGCGACACGCCTTCGCCGCGCAGCTTGGCGAGCAGGTCGAAGATCTCTTTCACCATCAGCGGCGCCAGGCCCAGCGACGGCTCGTCGATCATCAGAAGCCGGGGCCTGGCCATCATGGCGCGGCCGATCAGCAGCAGCTGCTGTTCGCCGCCCGAGAGGTAGCCGGCGGTGCGCGTGCGCAGCTCGGCCAGGCGCGGGATCAGGCCGTAGACCCGCTCCAGGCCTTCCTTCACATCGGCCATGCGCGTGAGCCGGTGCCCGCCCACCACCAGGTTCTGCTCGGCGGTCATGTGGCGCAGCACCTTGCGGCCTTCGACCACGTGCACCACGCCGTCGGCCACCATCTGCTCGGCGCTGGCGCCGGTGATGTCCTGGCCCAGCATGCGCACGTTGCCCGAGGCCACCCGGCCTTCCTCCACGTCCAGCATGCCGGAGATGGTCTTGAGGGTGGTGCTCTTGCCGGCCCCGTTGGGGCCCAGCAGCACGGTGCAGCCCCCCGAGGCCACGGCCAGCGTGATGCCTTTGAGCGAAAGGATCACGTCGGCGTAGAGCACCTCGACGTTGTTGAGAGCGATCAGCGGTTCCGACACGGCGCTGCTCTCGCTCACCACTTCGCCAGCTTGGGCACCGGCACGCCCTTGGCCACCGTGGTCAGCTTGCCCCCCACCACCTGGCCGATGTTGACGCGCGGGTCCTTGATGGGGAAGGGGGCCTCCACCGAGAAGTCGATGTCGCCGCCGCCGGTGAAGCCGTAGAAGTCCTTGGCCGGGAAGTGGGTCTCGATCAGCGTGTTGTAGAGCATCTCGCCGGTGAGCTTGTCGCCGCCGTTCTTCTTCGCCGCCGCCTCCACCGCGCGCACCAGCACCAGGGTCTGGTTGATGCCGATGGTGGTGATCGAGTGCCAGGGCGCCTTCACGCCGTACTTGGCCACCAGCATGTCGTAGAACTTCTTGGCCTCGGTGTCTTCGTCGGTGGCGATCACGCCGGCGTGCACCTCGTAGTCGCCGTCCATGGCCGACAGGCTGCCCAGCAGCTTCTGCAGCATGGCGGGCGAGTTCTGCAGGCTGTAGACGATGGGCACGTTCTTGCCCAGGGTCTGCATGGCGCGCTTCACCGCCACCGCCTGCTGGATGTTGGAGGGCACCAGCACCACCTCGGCACCGGCGTTGAGCACGCGGCGCAGCTGCAGCGTCACGTCGGCCGGCTGCGGCTCCACGTACACCATCTCGACCAGGGTCACCACGTTGGGGTTGGCCTTGGCGTAGGCGATGATGCCCTTGCCCATGTCGGCGAAGGTGGGCGAGGCTTCGGTGGTGAACATCGCCACCTTGGCCGGACGGCCCGGGGTCTTGGTCTTCTGGAACCAGTCGATGAAGCCCGAGACTTCATGCACGAAGGTCGGCCGCGTGGCCAGCACCCACTGGTTGGGGCGCCAGCCGAAGCCGTTGGCCGCCGAGCCCAGGATCATGGGCACCTTGTCGGTGGGCAGGCGCTGCTGCAGGGCCGAGGTGTCGGGGCCGCCGAGCGACAGGCCGATCACCGGCTTGGTGGCCAGCACGCCGGGCCACAGGCTGGCGGTCTGCGCGGTGTCGTAGCGCGTGTCGTAGGTCTTGAGCTCGAGCTTCACGCCCAGCTTGGTGCCCACCTCCGCGTTCCACCAGTTCACCACCCCTTCGCGGCCCGGGCCCACCATGGGCATGATGGCCGCGAACGGCCCCGAGTAGTCGGACAGCGCGGGGATCTGGTACACGGTCTGCGCGCCGGCGGGTGCGATGGCCGAGGCGGTGATGCCCGCCAGCAGGGTGGCTTGCGCCGCCCAGTGTTTCAGTGCTTTCATGACGTCTCCTGGTTGGTATGAAGGTCTGCGGAAAAAGCGGCTCACCACTTGCCCAGCCTGGGCACGGGCACGCCCTTGGCCACGGTGGTCAGCTTGCCACCCACCACCTGGCCGATGTTGATGCGCGGGTCCCTGGTGGGGAAGGGTGCCTCCACCGAGAAGTCGAGGTCGCCGCCGGTGAGGCCGAAGAAGTCCTTCGCGGGGAAGGTGGTCTCGATCAGCGTGCTGTAGATCAGCTCGCCCGTGAGCTTGTCGGGGCCGTGTTTCTTCGCGGCCACCTCGATGGCGCGCACGGCCAGCAGCGTCTGCGTCATGCCCAGCGAGGTGATGGCGTGCCAGGGCACCTTCATGCCGTGCTTGGCCACCAGCAGGTCGTAGAAGCGCTTGGCTTCGGTGTCTTCCTCGCTGGTGATCACGCCGCCGTGCATCTCGTAGTCGCCTTCCATCGCGGCCATGCTGCCCACCAGCTTCTGCAGCATGCCGGGCGAGTTCTGCAGGCCGTGCACGATGGGCACGTTCTTGCCCAGGGCCTGCATGGCGCGCTTCACCGCCACGGCCTGCTGGATGTTGGTCGGCACCAGGATCACTTCGGCGCCGGCGTTGAGCACGCGGCGCAGCTGCAGCGTCACGTCGGTGGGCTGCACGTCCACGAACACCATCTCCACCAGGTTCACCACGTTGGGGCTGGCCTTGGCGTAGGCCGACACGCCCTTGGCCATGTCGGCGAAGCTGGGCGAGGCCTCGGTGGTGAACATCGCCACCTTCACCGGGCGGCCAGGCGTCTTGGTCTTCTGGTACCACTCGATGAAGCCGGCGATCTCGTGCACGAAGGTGGGCCGGGGCGTGAGCACCCACTGGTTGGGCCGCCAGCCCGAGCCGTTGGCCGCCGAGCCCGAGATCATCACCACCTTGTCGGTGGGCAGGCGCTGCTGCAGCGCGGCGGTGTCGGGCCCGCCGGCCGACAAACCCACCAGCGGCTTGGTGGCCAGCACGCCGGGCCACAGGCTGGCGGTCTGCGCCGCGTCGTAGCGCGTGTCGTAGCTCTTCACCTCGATCTTCACGCCCATCTTCGCGCCCACCTCGGCGTTCCACCAGGTCGCCACCGCCTCGCGGCCGCCGGCCATCATCGGCATGATCGACGAGAACGGCCCCGAGAAATCGGACATCGCGGGCACCTGGTACACGGTCTGCGCCGTGGCCGGCAGGGCCGCCGACAGGCACAGCCCGGCCACGGTGGCGGTGCGGGCCGCCCAGCTCTTCAGTGTTTGCATGTTGTCTCCTGTTGTCGTGATGGGTGCCGCCCTCTGGCGGTCAGTACGGGAACGGCCAGAGTCGGTACGCCTGCTTGGTGATCTGCACGCGGTGCATCACGCCCTTGGGCTCGAAGAGCAGGAAAAGAATGATCACGGTGCCCAGCAGCACGTTCATGGCGGCGAAGACGAAGTCCTGCCCCACGGCGGGCACCCACTGGATGACGCTCGGGCCCAGGCTGGTCACGCCCTCGCGCGCCAGCTGGATCAGCACGGTGCCGATCAGCGCGCCGACGATGGAGCCCAGGCCGCCGACGATCATCATGGCGATCATCCAGATGGCGTTGAACAGCGTGAACTGCTCCACCGACACGTGCCGCAGCGCCACCACCCACAGGCCGCCGGCCACGCCGGCGTAGAAGGCGCTCACCAGGAAGGCGCGCGCCTTGGTGGCGGCCACGGGGATGCCCATCATCCCGGCGGCCACGTCGTCGTCGCGCACCGCCTCGAAGCTGCGGCCGTGGCGCGAGCGCACGATGCCGAAGGCCCCGATGGTCATGACCACCAGCACGATGAACGAGAAACCGTAGATCGCGCGGTCGTTGTTCAGCGAGATGCCCAGGGCCGTGGCCGACTCCACGTGCAGGCCGCCCGCGCCGCCCAGCCAGGCCTGCGGCAGGTTCAGCACCAGGAAGTGGAACAGCGCCTGCGCCGCAATGGTGGTGAGCGCGAGGTAGAAGCCCTTGATGCGCGCCGCCGTCAGGCCGAACATCACGCCGAAGAGGGCCGCGCCCGCGCCGCCGATGAGCAGCGCCGCGAGCGCGTCCCACCCGGCCGACATGGCCAGCGCCGCGCCGTAGGCGCCCACGCCCATGAAGGCCGACTGCCCCAGGTTGATCTGGCCCGCGTAGCCGGTGCAGATCTGCAGGCCGATCACGGCCACGGCGGTGATGAAGGTGGTGTAGCCGATGCTGACCCAGCGGTCCGAGGCCCACCAGGGCAGCGTGGCCAGCACCAGCAGCAGGGCCGCCAGGCAGACCCACTGCGCGCGCGTGCGGATCAGGGAGCGGTCGCCCGCGTGGCTGGTAAAGAAAATGCCGGACGGGTCCATCACACACGCTCCACATGGCGCCAGCCGAACAGGCCGGTGGGGCGCACCAGCAGGATCAGCAGCATGAAAACAAAGGGCACGATGGACGAGGCCGAGCCGCCGATCGCAGGGTCCACATACGCCGCCACCAGGGCCTGCACGATGCCGACGATGGCACCGGCCAGGATCAGCCCGCCGATGGATTCCAGGCCGGCGAGCAGCGCCACCGGCAGGGCGGCCAGGGCCACGTCGGCCGTGCCCACCGTGAGCGAGCGGCCGCTGAGCAGCACGATGGCGCCGGCCGTGGCGATCACCGAGCCCATCATCCAGGCCAGGGTGACGGCGCGCTTGACCGAGATGCCGAGCGAGATGGCCGTGGTCGGCTCTTCCGCCACCGCGGTCAGCGTGAGGCCGGCGCGGGTGCGGTTGAAGAACCACGACATGCCCACCGTCACCACCAGTGTGAGGATGGCGCCGATCACCAGCGAAGACGGGAAGATCATGTCGCCGACGATGAAGGGCGTGGGCGGCAGCAGCACCGGGAACTGGCGGTCCGCCGCGCCCCACACCACCAGCACGATGCCGCGGATCAGGATCACCAGGCCGATGGTCACCATCACCATGGAGAACACCGACTCGCCCACCAGCCGCTCGAAGAACAGCCGCTCGATCAGCCAGCCGTAGACCAGCGCGCAGACGAAGGCCAGCGGGATCGCCAGCCAGGGCGGGAGGTTGGCGCCCAGCGTGAGCGTCCACACCGCGTAGGCGCCGAGCATCATCAGCTCGCCCTGCGCGAAGTTGAACACCTTGCTGGCGCGGTAGATCACCATGAAGCCCAGCGCCAGCAGGGCGTAGATCTGGCCTTGCAGGAAGCCGTTGAAGAGGTAGTTGAAGAAGTCGGTCATGGGGTCAGGTCTCCTGGGCGCGCGCGGCCGGCACATGGCCGGTGGTCACGTCGGCGCGCAGCACGCCGGCGCGGCCGTCCTGGTAGCGCACGGGGATTTCGATGGTCGTGCCGGGCCGCTCGCCGTACATGGCGTCGATCAGCGCGCCGTAGCGCTGCTCGATGAAGTCGCGCTTGAGCTTGCGGGTGCGCGTCAACTCGCCCTCGTCGGCGTCCAGCTCCTTGGGCAGGTTCACGAAGTGCCTGAGGCGTACGGCCTCGGGCAGGGCCTGGTTGACGCTCGCGATCTCCTTCGCCACCTGAGCCAGCACCTCGGGGCGCTGCGACAGGTCGGTGAAGGTGGTGAACGACACGCCGTTGCGCTCGGCCCAGCGGCCGAACACGTCGCCGTCGATGTTCACCAGCGCGGTCACGTGCGAGCGCGTCGGGTCGCCCACCACCATCACCTCGCGGATGTAGGGCGAGAAGCGCAGCCGCACCTCGATGAACTGCTTGGAGAACAGGTGGCCGCCCTGCAGCCGGTTCATGTGCTCCACGCGGTCGTAGTAGATGAGCTCGTTGCCGCTGGGGCCCTGGCCCACCGCGTCGCCGGTCTGGAACCAGCCTTCGTTCATCTTCTCGGCGCTCTTCTCGGGCTTGCCCCAGTAGCCCGAGAAGCCCGCACCGCCGCGCACCTCCAGCCCGCCGCCGTCGGTCACGCGCCACTCCATGGGAACGCCCCAGGGGCTGGCCATGGCCACGGTCTCGCCGATGGTCTCGGCGTTGACGCGCTCGCCCTGGTGCACCGTGATCAGGCCGAACTCGCTGCAGCCGTACACGTTGCGCAGCATCACGCCCATGGCCGCGAACAGGCGGAAGATGTCGGGCGCCACCGCCGCGCCGCCGGTGAAGGCGATGCGCGCGCGTTTCAGGCCCAGCTGCTCGCGCAGCGGGCGCAGCACCAGCGCGTCGGCCAGCGGCAGCTGGGCGCGCACCCACCACGAACGCGCGCGGGTGTCCATCTGGTCCGCGCGCGCCAGCTTGCCGATGCGCAAGCCCCAGTCCACCACCTTCTGGCGCCAGGGCGCGGCGTCGAGCATGCGGGCATGCACGCGCGCGGCCAGGCTCTCCCACTGGCGCGGGCCGAAGAACACCATCTCGCAGGCCAGCTCGCGGATCGCTTCCTGGATCTGGTCCGGCCGCTCGGCGAAGTTCACGCGCAGCGGGCGCATCAGGCCCATGGTCACGCCCACCCACTGCTCGGTGGCCCACGAGAGCGGGATGTACGAAAGGTACTCGCCGCCCTCGGGCACCTGCATGGTCTGGCCGATCAGCTCGGCGTTGTGCATCAGCGAGGCGTGCGTGGTGATCACGCCCTTGGGCGCGCCGGTGGTGCCCGAGGTGTAGGACAGCACGGCGATGTCGCTGGCCTGGCCCTGCATCACCGCCTGCTCGAACCAGGCCGCGTCCTGCGCCGGCGCGCGGAACGCGTCCCAGCCCAGCAGGCCTTCGTGCCGGTACGACCACAGGCCGCCCGACTCCCACCACACCACGGTGTGCAGGCCGCCGTGGCGCGCCATCACGGGCAGCACCTTGTCCACCTGCTCCTGGTCTTCGGCGAACACGCAGACCGCTTGCGCGTCGGCCACGATGTAGTCCACTTCCGATTCGGCCGCGTCGGGGTACAGCGCCACCACCTTGGCGCCCACCGCCATCGCGGCCCACTCGGCCCAGTACAGCTCGGGCCGGTTCTCGCTCAGCAGCACCACAGTCTGGCCGCGCTGCACGCCGCGCGCGCGCAGGCCCAGGGCCAGGGCGCGCACTTCGTCGCGCACGTCGGCCCAGGTGAATTCGTGCCACACGCCGTCGCGCTTGTGGCGTTGCGCCACCTCGCTGCCGCGCGTGGCGGCGTTGTGCAGCAGCCATTGAGGCAGGGTCTGCGGGGTCTTGTTCAGGGTCGCGCTCATGCGTGGGCCCCCAGGTAGGCGGAGATCACGTTCTCGTCCTTCTGCACGGCGGCGGGCGAGGCGTCGGCGATCTTGCGGCCGAAGTTCAGCACGATCACGCGGTCGGCGATGTCCATCACCACACCCATGTCGTGCTCCACCAGCACCACCGGGATCTGGCGCGATTCGCGGATGTCCAGGATGAAGCGCGCCAGGTCTTCCTTCTCTTCGGTGTTCATGCCGGCCATGGGCTCGTCCAGCAGCAGCATGCGCGGCTCCATGGCCAGCGCGCGGCCCAGGTCCACGCGCTTGCGCATGCCGTAGCCCAGCGTGCCCACGGTGTGGTGGCGCAGGTGCTCGAGTTCGAGAAAGCCCAGGATCTCCTCGGCCACGGCGCGGTGCGCCACCTCTTCGCGGTGCGCGAACGGGTAGTAGAGGAAGGCCGTGGTCAGCGTGCTCTTCATGTGCATGTAGCGGCCCACCAGGATGTTGTCGAGCACGCTCATGTGCGGCAGCAGGTGCGTGCCCTGGAAGGTGCGCGCCAGGCCGGCCTGGGCCACGCGGTGCACCGGCCAGCGGCCGATGTCCTGGCCCTCGAAGCGCACCGTGCCGGTGCTCGGGCGGTAGAAGCCCGAGAGCACGTTGAGCAGCGAGCTCTTGCCCGCGCCGTTGGGGCCGATGAGGGCCACCAGCTCCTGGTGGCCGATGTCCACCGAAATCTCGGACAGGGCGGTGACGCCGCCGAACTTCAGCGTGAGGTCGCGCGCCTCCAGCATGGCGGCGTTGGCACGCCGGGCTTCAGTCATGGGTGTGGGCCCCTTGCAAGGTGGTGAAACGGGGTGCGGCGCCGGTGCGGCGTTCGCCCGACGGCGTCGGCGCGTACAGGCCGCGCACCACGTTGTGCGGGTGGCGGGCGGCCTCGTCCAGCGAGAGCACCGGGGCGAAGCAGGCGTCCGTGCCTTCGAGCAGATCGCACCAGTGCTGGCGCGGCTGCGCGAGGAAGAGGGTGCGCAGGCGCTCTTTCAGGGCCGGCCAGGCGGCGGTGTCGAACTGGGCGGCCGGGTCCACATCGGTGAGGCCGAGCTTGTGCACCAGCAGCGCGTAGAACTGCGGCTCGATCGCACCCAGCGTGATGAAGCCGCCGTCTGCGCAGCGGTACACGTCGTAGAACGGCGAGTCGTGGAACACGCTGGGCTTGGGGCCACCCAGGCCGCCGGTGCCGGCGATCCATTGCGCCAGGCCACCCAGCATGGCGACCACGTCCACGATGGCGGCGTCCACCACGCAGCCCTGGCCGCTCTGGCGCGCCTGCAGCACGCCGCTCACGATACCCAGCGCCAGGCCGAGCGCGCCGCCGGCATCGCCCAGCACCGTGGGCGGCGACACCGGCACCTGGCCGTGCACCGCCGACAGCGAGAGCATGCCGCTGAGCGCGACGTAATTGATGTCGTGCCCGGCCGCCTGGGCCAGCGGGCCCTGCTGGCCCCAGCCCGTCATGCGGCCGTAGACCAGCTTTGGGTTCACCGCCGCGCAGGCCGCGGGGCCCAGGCCCAGGCGCTCCATCACGCCCGGGCGGTTGCCTTCGATCAGCGCGTCGGCGCTGGCCACCAGGCCCAGGGCCTGGGCCACGTCGTCGGCGTGCTTGAGGTTGAGTTCGACGACGGTCTTGCCTTCGCGCAGCGGCGGTTGCCCGCCGCCCGAGAGCTTGTCGACCACGGAGGAGGTGCCCGGCCGCGCGATCACGGTGACGCGCGCGCCCAGGTCCGCCAGCACCCGGCCGCACAGCGGGCCGGGGCCGATGCCCTCGAACTCGATCACATGGAGGTGGTTCAGCGGTTGCATCAGCCGAGCACCTTGCGCGCGATCAGGTCTTTCATGATCTCGTTGGCGCCGCCGTAGATGCGCTGCACGCGCGAGTCGGCGTAGAGCCGGGCGATCGGGTACTCGGCCATGTAGCCGTAGCCGCCGAAGAGCTGCAGGCATTCGTCCGTCACCTTGCCCTGCTGCTCCGAGCACCACCACTTCGCCATGTAGGCGGCCTCGTTGTCCAGCGTGCCGTCCAGCTGGCGCTGGATGCAGTCGTTCACGAAGGTGCGCACCACGTGCGCCAGCGTGGCGCACTCCGCCAGCTTGAAGCGCGTGTTCTGGAAGTCGGCCAACGCCTGGCCGAAGGCCTTGCGCTGTTGGGTGTAGTCCACCGTGAGTTCCACTGCGCGCTCGATCACCGCCGCCGCGTTCACCGCGAGCAGCAGGCGCTCGTAGGTGAGCTGGCTCATCAGCTGCTTGAAGCCTTCGCCTTCCTGGCCGCCGAGCAGTTGCGAAGCCGGCACGCGCACGCCGTCGAACGAGAGTTCGGCGGTGTCCGAGGCGTGCTGGCCCAGCTTCTCGAGCCGCCGGCCGACGCTGAAACCTGGCAGGTTCTCGGTTTCCATCACGATCAGCGACACGCCCTTGGCGCCCGCCTCGCCCGTGCGCACCACCACCACCAGCAGGTTGGCGGTGAAGCCGTTGGTGATGAAGGTCTTGGCGCCGTCCACCACGTAGTGGTCGCCGTCGAGCCGGGCCTTGGTGCGGATGGCCTTCAGGTCCGAGCCGGCGCCGGGTTCGGTCATGGCGATGCCGGCCAGCATCTCGCCGCTGACGAGCCTGGGCAGCCAGCGCTGCTTCTGTGCTTCGGTGCCGTAGTCCAGGATGTAGTGCGAGGCGATGGAGTGCACGCCGGTGTTGGCCGGGATCTCCTGCTTGGAGAGCTCGTCCTGCACCACCAGCTGGTAGGCGATGCTCGCGCCCGGGCCACCATAGGCCTCGGGCATCTCGGGCAACAGGAAGCCCAGCTCGCCCAGGGAACGCCAGGACTCGCGGGGGATGAAACCCTGGCGGCGCCAGGCATCGAGCTTGGGTGCGAGCTTGTCCGCCACGCAGCGGCGGACCTGCTCGCGAAAGCCTTCGATGTCGGCATCCATCCAGGGATGCTGGTGCAGGCGCGGCAGCATGCTCACATGCCCGTCAGGCCGCCGGAGCAGATCAGCGTCTGGCCGCTGACGTAGTCCGACTCGGGGATGCAGAACAGGTACACCGAGCCCGCGGCTTCTTCCGGTGTGCCGCCACGGCCCAGGGGAATGGTCTGCTCCATCATCGACAGCAGGCCGGGGTTCACGCCCACCTTGATGTCGCGCCCGTCGATGTTCGTGGTGGCACCGTCGGCGGTGCTGCCGGTCAGCCGCGTCTTGATGAGGCCGAAGGCCACGCAGTTCACCGTCACGTTCATGCGGCCCCATTCCTTGGCCAGCGCCTGCGTCACGCCCATGATGCCGGCCTTGGCGGCGGAGTAGTTGGTCTGGCCCACGTTGCCGAACACACCGGCCATGGACGAGATGTTCACCACCTTGCGCACCTTGCGCACGCCGCTGTCCGTCTCGGCTTTGGAGAGGGCACGGATTACCGGCTGCGCCGCGCGCAGGATGCGGAAGGGCGCGGTGAGGTGGCAGTCCATGATGGCGTACCACTGCTCGTCGGTCATCTTCTGGATCACGTTGTCCCAGGTGTAGCCGGCGTTGTTGACGATGATGTCCAGGCCTTTGAAGTGCTCCACGGCGGTGCCGATGAAGCGCTCCGAAAAGTCGGGCGCCGTCACGCTGCCCACGCAGGCCACGGCCTCGCCGCCAAGGGCCTTGATGGCCTCCACGGTTTCCTGGGCCGGATCGGCGTCGAGGTCGTTGATCACCAGGCGCGCGCCGTCCTTGGCGAGCTTGAGGGCGATTTCACGGCCGATGCCGCGCCCCGAGCCCGTGATCAGGGCCACCTTGCCGTCGAGTTTCTTGCTCATGCTGTGTCTTTCCTCTTGTTGGGGTGTTGGTTCAGGCCAGGGCGACGATGGCCTCGCCGACGATCTTGTTCTGGCCGTATTGATTGGATGAACTCACGGCCACGCGCGCGCAGGCCTCGCCGTCGAGGTCCATCAGCTCCACCACCTCGCCACTGCAGGTGATGGCGTTGCCCAGGTGGGTGATGCCGGCGAAGCGCGCGTCGTACCGGCGCAGGCGCGACTGCGGCGCCCATTGCGTGATGAGCCGGCCCACCCAGGCCATGCCCAACATGCCCTGCGCGAACACGTCGGGCATGCCCGAGCGGCGTGCGAAGTCCAGGTCGATGTGGATGGGGTTGTGGTCGCCCGAGGCGCCGCCGAAGAGCGCGAGCGTGGCGCGGTCCACCGGCGGGAGTTGCAGGGCGGGCAGGCGGTCGCCGACCTTGATCGATGCGGTCATGGTGTTCTCTTCCCTTTCAGTGGCGGACCACGAGCACGGTGCGCAGCTCGGCGACGAGTTCCTCGCGCTGGTTGGTCACCTTGGAGTCCTTGACGGCGAATTCCAGCTTGCCGCCCTTCTTGTCGTAGATGTCGGTGATGGTCGATTGCACGGTCACCGTGTCGCCCGCGCACACCGGCTGGAGGTAGCGGAACGACTGCTCGCCGTGCAGCAGCTTGGCCAGCGGAATGTCCAGATCGGCGAGCAGTTGGTCGTTCGCGCCACTGTCGAGCTCGGCGGCGAACAGGAAGGTGGGTGGTGCCGGCACGTCGGCGTAGCCGGCGGCCTTCGCGGCGGCCGGGTCCACGTAGACCGGGTCTTTCTCGCCGATGGCCTTGGCGAAGAACTGCAGGCGCGTTCGGTCCACCGTGAGCACCGAAGGCTTCAGCTGATAGCCGATGAATTTCCTGTCGATCATGCGGCCACCTTTTCGTACATCGTGATCACGCAGGCGCCGCCCAGGCCCAGGTTGTGCTGCAGCGCGATGCGCGCGCCTTCCACCTGGCGCTTCTCGGCCTGGCCGCGCAGCTGCTGCACGAGCTCGGTGCATTGCGCGAGACCCGTGGCACCCAGCGGGTGCCCCTTGGACAGCAGACCGCCCGAGGGGTTGGTGACCACCTGGCCGCCGTAGGTGTTGTCGCCGTCTTCCACGAACTTCTGCGCGCCGCCGCGTTCGCACAGGCCCAGGGCCTCGTAGCTCAGCAGCTCGTTGTGCGCGAAGCAGTCGTGCAGCTCGACCACCTGCACGTCGCGCGGGCCCAGGCCCGCTTCGGCGTACACCTGCTCGGCGCAGGCCTTGGCCATGCTGAAGCCCACCACCTCGCGCATGTCCTTGGCCTCGAAGGTGGCGGGGCCGTCCGTCGTCATGGCCTGCGCGCGGATGCGCACGGCCGTGTTCAGGCCGTGCTTCTTCGCGAAGGCTTCCGAGCACACGATGGCCGCCGCCGAACCGCAGGTGGGCGGGCAGGCCATCAGGCGCGTCATCACGCCCGGCCACATCACCGGCGCGTTCATCACCTCTTCTTCCGTCACCACGGTGCGGAACAGCGCCAGCGGGTTGTTCGACGCGTGGCGGCTGGCCTTGGCGCGGATCTTGGCGAAGGTGTTCAGCGGCGTGCCGAACTCCTGCATGTGCGCCAGGCCCGCGCCGCCGAAGTAGCGCAGCGCCAGCGGAATCTCGCCATGGCCCACCAGGGCTTCGGTGGCTTCGTCGAAACGCTCGAAGGCGCTCGCGCGGTCCTTGAACACCGAACCGAGGGCGCCCGGGTTCATCTGCTCGAAGCCCAGTGCCAGCACGCAATCCGCCGCGCCGCTCATCACCGCCTGGCGCGCCAGAAAGAGGGCGGTGGAACCGGTGGAGCAGTTGTTGTTCACGTTCACGACGGGAATGCCCGTCATGCCCACCTCGTACAGCGCGCGCTGGCCGGCGGTGGAGTCGCCGTACACATAGCCCACGTAGGCCTGCTGCACCTTGGCGTAGTCCAGGCCCGCGTCGCGCAGCGCCGCGTTCACCGCCTTGGCCGCCATCTGCGGATAGGGCTCGCTCGCCCCGGGTTTGGTGAACGGCACCATGCCGACCCCCACGACATACACGTCTTGCTTCATGAACGGTCCTTTGTGCGATGGGCCGATGGCCCCGAAAAAAATTGTGCGGAAGACGGGGCGGATGCTAGGCTCCGCCCCATTTCCAAGCGATAGCCGAACACCCTGAAACCATGGCAAAAGACCTCAAACGCCGAAAACCTCGGGAAAACCCTGGGGCCTTCATCGCCCCTGTTTTCGTCTTCGGCATGCTCTCCGGGCCGGAAAGCAAGGGCATGAACATGGATGGCTATCTACGTCAAGTCGGGGTAGACCCGCATGCCCTGCGGCAACCCGGTTACCAGGGCGTTACGCCGATGCAATACGTGGCGCTTTTCTATGCCTTGCTCAACGACATGAAGGACGAGTGCATGGGCCTGTTTTCGCGCCCGTTCAAGCCCGGCAGCTTCGCGCTGACGGCGCGCGAAGGCCTTTCGGCGCAGGACCTGCGCAGCGCGCTCAAGCGCATGAGCGCGGCCCTCAACCTGCTGCAGGACGACATCTTTTTCTCGCTGCAGGTCAACGGTGAAGAAGCCGGCCTGCACATGCAGACCGTGGACCCCGAGCACCCTTCCCCCGTGTTCGCCCAGGAAACCATGGTGCGCGTGCTGTGGCGCCTGGCCGCGTGGCTGCTGAACGCGCCGCTGCCCATCCGCCACTTCGACTTCAGCTACCCCGAGCCCGACGGCCAGGAGGGCTACAACCTCGTGTTCCCCGCGCCCCGGCGCTACGGGCAGGCGGCCTTCGGTTTCTGGTTCAAGGCCTCGGAACTGCAGACGCCGGTGAGCCGCGACGAGCCGGCCCTGCGCGTGTTCCTGACCGATGCGTACACGCAGGTCATCTCGCCGCCGCGCGACTTCGGCGCCGTGGCGCAGCGGGTGCGCAACCACCTCATGCGCAGCTACCCGCAATGGCCCTCGCTGGAAGACGTGGCCGAGCACCTGCACACCTCGCCGTCGAGCCTGCAGCGGCACCTCTCGGCCGAACACACCTCGCTGCAATGGCTCAAGGACGACCTGCGGCGCGACCTCGCGATCTCGCGCCTGTCGTCATCGCGCGTGTCGCTGGTGCAGCTGGCGAGCGAGCTCGGCTTCAGCGACAGCCCCACCTTTCAGCGCGCGTTCAAGAAATGGACGGGAAAACACTGCGGGGCCTATCGGCGGCGCTGAAGTCGCGTCTATACTTCTTTCGTCGTACAAAAGTGCGATCAGGATTGGCGTCCTGCTGACAGCTTGCGTTTTGAGATGGCTGCAATGTTTCGGCGTTGCGGCCATCATCTTCTTCGTCTGTGCTTTCCTGTTTATGGTGGCCCGGATGGGGAGACGCAAGTCTCGCCGATGGTGCAAGCTGTCTCGGTACGCCAACCTGTTCGGGCCACCGCCACCTCACAAGGGTGGCGGTGGAACTCATCGCAACAGGAAGGCCCATGAAGCAAGCACCGTTCTTTTTCCCCCGACCGCTCCGACTCGCGTTGCTGATCGACGCCGAGAACATGAGCTGGACATGCTGCGAACCCCTGATGAAGCTCGCGGCCGAGCGCGGCAACGTCGTCATCCGCCGGGCCTACGCCGACTGGACCAACCCGCACGTTGCTTCCTGGCGCAAGGTGCTGGAAGCCCACGTGATCCGCCCGGTCCAGCAGTTCCACTACCGCCACGGCAAGAACGCCAGCGACTCGGCCTTGATCATGGACATGATGGAGATGCTGCACGCCCGGCAACGCAAGGTGGACGGCTTCTGCATCGTGTCATCGGACAGCGACTACACGGGCGTGGTCACCCGTGCGCGCGAGGCCGATGTGCCGGTCTATGGCTTTGGCCGACAAGATGCCGCGAAGAGTTTTGTGGCGGCTTGCAATGGGTTTGCGTTTCTGGATCACGGGCCGATGACAGACACGATGCCGCTCGCTCGCCCAGTGCGAGCTACAGCGACCCGCCCGCCCAGTTCTCCTGAAGAAATTCCAGCAGCGCCTTCACCCGCGCCGTGCCCATCTTCCTGCGCGGCACATAGGCCTTGAACCAGTTCTCCTGTGGCTCGTGCCTGGGCAGCAAGGGCACAAGGGTTCCCTTGGCCAGCTCGGCCCCCGCGATGTAGCGCGGCAGCAGCGCCACGCCCAGGCCTTGCAGCGCGGCCCGCAGCACGGTGCGGTTGTCGTCGGCGAGCAGGCGCGGGTGCACATCGACCGTCACCACGCCGCGCGCGCTCTGAAAGGCCCAGCTGGTGCCGGTGGGCGCGAAGGCGATGCAGGCGTGGTCCGCCAGGTCCCGCGGGTGCGTGGGTGTGCCGCGTTCTTTCAGGTACGCCGGCGACGCGCACAGCACCGGCTGCACGGGGCACAGCGGCACGTCCACCACGCCTTCGTAGCTGGCGGCGCGCCCGCTGATGGCGAGGTCGAAGCCGGCCTCGGCCGGGTTGGTGGACCGATCGACCAGCGACAGTTCCAGCGTGATGCGAGGGTGCGCGGCGAGGAAGGCGCAGAACACGCCGCCCAGCTGTTCCACGGTGAGCGTGGTGGGGGCCATCACGCGCAGGTGGCCTTCGGGTTTGCCTTCGTCGCGCCGCACGGCGTGCAGCAGGTCCTCGAACTCGGCCACCACGCCGGCGGCGCGCAGGTGCAGCCTTTCGCCGGCGTCGGTCAGCGTCACCTTGCGCGTGGTGCGCTCGAACAGCCGGGCCTGCAGTTCGGCCTCCAGCTGGGCGATGCGCTTGGCCACCACCGAGGGCACCACACCGAGCTGCCGGGCGGCTTCGGAGAAGCCGCCGCAGCGCACGACCTCGACGAAGGTGCGGATGTGGGTGGTGGTGTCCATTTGTTCTTTATAGAGTCAAGTGATAACCAAAATTGAGTTCAATTATCTTTTATTTAGATCAATAAAATTCGCCTGCCCCATTCGAATCCCAGGAGACAGACATGAAGAGACACCAGTTCCTCGGCGCGTTGCTGGCAGGCGCCGCCGTTCACCTGCTGCCCGGTGCCGCGCTGGCGCAGAGCGGCTACCCGGCCCGGCCGATCCGGATCGTCACGCCGTTCCCGGCGGGCCAGGGGCCGGACGTGCTGTTGCGCAATCTGGCCGAGAAGCTGGGCCCGGTGCTGGGCCAGCCGGTGCTGATCGAGAACAAGCCGGGTGCGAGCGGTTTCGTGGCCTTCCAGGCGGCGCGCCTGGCGCCGGCCGACGGCTACACGCTGGTGCACATGGACAGCTTTCACATCGGCACGCAGCCGCACCTGTTCAGCAAGCTGCCCTACAGCGCCACGCAAGACTTCGATCCCGTCACGCCGCTGGTGCGCAACTACTTCTTCGTGGTGGTGCCCACCGCGTCCAAATGGCAGACCATGGGCGACCTGATCGCCAGCGCCAAGGCCAAGCCCGATGGGGTGACGTATGGCTCCTGGGGCGTGGCCAGCCCGGCGCACCTGGGCGGCCTGATGCTGGAGTCGGCCACCGGCACGCGCATGACGCACGTGCCGTACAAGGAGTCGTCGCAGCTCTACACCGGCGTGGCCAATGGCGAGCTGGACTGGGCGATCGGCTCGGCCGCTTCGGCCGGCGCGATGCTGCAGGCGGGCAAGGTGCGCTTCCTGGCCGCCGCCGCGCCCACGCGCATCGCGGGTTACGACAAGGTGCCGACCGCCGCCGAGACCGGCGCCCCCGCGCCGTGGGCGGTGGGTGGGTGGAACGGCCTGCTCGCGCCCAAAGGCACGCCCAAGGACATCGTGGCGAAGCTCAACGAGGCCATCGCCAAGGTGATGCAGTCACCCGACATGCGCAGCAAGCTCACGCTGTTCACCTACGAGCCCTACACCATGTCGCCCGCCGAGATGGGCAAGCTGATGGAGCAGGAGGTGGCGGCCTGGGGCCCGCTGATCCAGAAATCCGGCATCAAGCTCGACTGAGGCTTCGACCATGGCACGGCCCAACTTCGACGTGCAGGTCAGCGCCGTGCGGCAGCTGACCGACCGGGTGCGCGAGTTCCTGTTGACCCGGGTGGACGGCAGCCCGCTGCCGTCGTATGCCGCCGGGTCGCACATCGCGCTGCACACGGTCTCACCCGAGCGCGGGCTGATCGTGCGCCACTACTCGCTGGTGGGCGGCGCGACGCTGGACGACGATGCGCGCCACACCTACCGCATTGCGGTGCAGCGCGAAGACCACGCCCGGGGCTCGGCGCACATCCATGCCACGTTCGAGGTGGGCACGGGCCTGCGGGTCGGCCCGCCGGTGAACAACTTCCCGCTCGACCGGCGCGACCAGAACGTGTTGCTGATCGCGGGCGGCATCGGCATCACGCCCATCTTCTCGATGGCGCGCAGCCTGGCCCGCCGCCGCTGCGACTACCGCGTGTTCTACGCCGGCCGCGAGGCCAACGGCATGGCCTACCGCGACGAATTGGCGCAACTCGCGGGCGAGCGCGTGCGCTTCCACCACAGCGACGCGCAGGGCACGCCCGATCTGCAGGCGCTGCTGCAGGCCCAGCCCGCGGGCACCGCCGTGTACGTGTGCGGCCCCAAGCCGATGATCGATGCCACACATGAAGCGGCTGCCGTTCTCGGGTGGGCGCCGCAGCGGGTGCGCAGCGAGCGCTTCACCGCTGCGATCTCGGGCGACGCGAAGCCCTTCAGCGTGCACCTGCAGCGCACGGGCAAGACCGTGCAGGTGGGGCCCGACGTGAGCATCCTGGATGCCCTGCTGGCCGAGGGCATTCCCGTGTTGTGGGACTGCCGGCGCGGCGAGTGCGGGCTGTGCCCTTTGCCGGTGTTGAAGGCCGAGGGCGGCATCGAACACCACGACCACTACCTCACCCCCGAAGAGAAGGCCGCTGACGAATCGCTGTGCATCTGCGTGTCGCGCGCATGCGGCTCGTCGCTCGTGCTGGACGCCTGAACGCTGGAAAGACATCCCATGGACATGATTGTTGAACGCCCCGTCGAGTTCGAGGTGGAGCACCCGCGCGAGTTCGTGCCGGGCGGTTTCGCCGACCACACCACGCCGCTGGTGCGCAACTGCTGGTATGTGGCCGCGCTGGCCGGCGAGGTGACGCGCGAGATCATCAGCCGCCGCCTGCTGGGTGTGGACGTGGCGCTGTACCGCACGCTGGCCGGTGAGCCCGTGGCGGTGCGCAACCGCTGCCCGCACCGGTCGTTTCCGCTGGCCAAGGGCCAGCTGGTGGGCGACGTGCTCATGTGCGGCTACCACGGCATGCAGTTCGACCCCTCGGGCCGCTGCGTGCACATGCCGGCCATGCCCATCGTGCCGACGAACGCCAACGTGCGCAGTTTTCCCACGGTGGAGCGCGGCACGCTGATCTGGATCTGGATGGGCGACGCCGACCACGCGGACGAATCCCTGGTGCCCGACACCGGCTGGCTGGGCAGCCCCGAGTGGAAGACGGTCAGCGGCGGTTTCCATCTGAAATCCGACTACGTGGCCATGCACGAGAACCTGCTGGACCAGACGCATTTCCCGTTTCTGCACCCGGGCGCCATTGGCACGCCGGAGTACGCGCGCTCGCGGCTGAAGGTGCGCGAAGAGGGGGGCATGGTGGTCATCGACCGCGAGCTGCGCGACTCGCCGCCGCCCGGCGTGTACGCGATGCCCACGGGCCTGACGGGACAGCCGGTGGACCGGTTCTCGGACGCGCGTTTTGTCTCGCCCGCGCTGCACACGGCGTATGCGCGCATCGTGGACCACCGCGACCCGAGCGGGCAGCCGCGCACCTACCGCTTCAACATCAGCCACATCTTCACGCCCGAGACGAACCACTCGATCCACTACTGGTGGTTCTGCAGCCGCAACTTCAAGCTGGACGATGCCGCCATCGACGAGCACCTGCACAGCGCGTCAACCAAGGCCTACCAGGAAGACGTGGACGCGCTGGAGTGGATCATGGATGTGGTGCGCAACGACAGCGAGCCGCAGTTCGACCTGAACTTCGCGCCGGACAAACCGGGCCTGATGATGCGGCAGATTCTGTACCGCCTGGCCGCGGCCGAAGCCGGTGCGAAGCGCTGAGGCTGTGCTTCAAAGATCGGTGCGCAGGCGCCAGATTTCCGGGAACAGCACCACGTCGAGCATCTTGCGCAGGTAGCTCACGCCGCCCGTGCCGCCGGTGCCGCGCTTGAAGCCGATCACGCGCTCCACCGTGGTCACGTGCCGGAAGCGCCAGAGGCGGAAGGCGTCTTCCAGGTCGGTGAGTTTTTCGCCGAGCTGGTACAGGTCCCAGTGGTTCTTGGGGTCGCGGTACACCTGCAGCCAGGCCTGTTCGACGGCGTCGTTGGCTTCGTAGGGCTGGGTCCAGTCGCGCTGCGTGTGGCTCGCCGGCACGGCCAGGCCGCGCCGCGCCAGCAGGCGCAGGGCTTCGTCGTAGAGCGAGGGGGCTTCGTAGGCGGCCTGCACGACGGCCAGGCGCTCGGGGCTGTGCGCGTGCGGCTTGAGCATGGCCGCGTTCTTGTTGCCCATGGCGAATTCGATGCAGCGGTACTGGTGGCTCTGGAAGCCGCTGGACTGCGCGAGGTAGGGCCGCAGCGCGCTGTATTCGGGCGGGGTCATGGTGGCGAGCACATCCCAGGCATGCACCAGCTGTTCCATGATCTTCGAGGTGCGCGCGAGCATCTTGAAGGCGGGTTGCAGTTCGTCTCTGGCGATGCTGTCGATGGCGGCGCGCAGCTCGTGGAGCATGAGCTTCATCCAGAGCTCGCTGGTCTGGTGTTGCACGATGAAGAGCATCTCGTCGTGCGCGGGCGAGAGCGGTTTCTGCGCGGTGAGGATGGCGTCGAGCTGCAGGTAGTCGCCGTAGCTCATGTCGCGGCTGAAGTCGAGCTGGGCGCCTTCCTCGCGCACGATGTCTTCGGGCTTCGAGGCCGGGTCGGTGTGGTGCGGGCACATGGTCAGGTCACCGCGTGTTGGGTGTTGAATTCGGCGCGCCGCCACTCGCCGGTGTCCAGCACCTGGCGCAGCTGTTCGGCGGCGTTCCACACGTCTTCAAAGCCGATGTAGAGCGGCGTGAAGCCGAAGCGAAGGATGTCTTTGTGGCGCCCCCCGTTACCCGCGCGGAAGTCGCCCACCACGCCGCGCGCGATGAGCGCCTGCACGATGGCGTAGGCGCCTTCGTCCTTGGTCAGACACACTTGCGAGCCGCGCTCGGCCGGGTCCAGCGGCGTGGCCAGGCCGATGCCGTGGCCCTGGCAGCCTTCGTCCACGAGTTCGATGAAGAGGTCGGTGAGCGCGAGCGACTTGGTGCGCAGCGCGGCCATGCCGCCATGGGCTTCGGCGGCGAGCAGGGTGTCCACGCCGCATTCGAGCGCGGCCAGGCTGATCATGGGCTGGGTGCCGCACTGGTAGCGCGTGATGCCGGGCGCGGGCCGGTAGTCGGGCGTGAATTCAAAAGGCGTGGCGTGGCCCCACCAGCCGGCCAGGGGCTGCCAGAAGCGGTCGGCGTGGCGCGGGTTGACCCACACAAAGGCCGGCGCGCCCGGGCCGCCGTTGAGGTACTTGTAGCCGCAGCCCACGGCGTAGTCGGCGCCCGCGCCGGTCAGGTCCACCGGCACGGCGCCCGCGCTGTGCGCGAGGTCCCACAGCATGAGCGCGCCGGTGGCGTGCGCGGCGGCGGTGATGGCGGGCATGTCGTGCATGGCGCCGGTGCGGTAGTTCACGTGGGTGAGCATGAGCACGGCCACCTCGGGTGTGAGGGCGGCGGCGATCTCTTCGGGCTCCACCAGCACGAGCTCGAAGCCGTGCTGCTGGCACAGGGCTTCGGCGATGTAGAGGTCGGTCGGGAAGTTGCTGCGCTCGCTCACGATGCGCCGGCGCTTGGGGTGATCGACGCTGGCGAGGTCCATCGCGGCCGAGAGCACCTTGAAGAGGTTGACCGAGGTGCTGTCGGTGGCGACCACGGTGCCGGGTTCGGCGCCGATGAGGCGCGCGATCTTGTCGCCCACCTTTTTCGGCTGGGCGAACCAGCCGTGCTTGTTCCAGCTCTGGATGAGGTCGGTGCCCCATTCCTGCGTCACCACCTCGGCCACGCGCGCGGGGGCGCTGCGCGGCATCGCGCCGAGCGAATTGCCGTCGAGGTAGATGGTGCCTTCAGGGAGGAAGAAGAGGTCACGCAGGGCGCGCAGCGGGTCTTGCGCGTCGAGCGCGCGGCAGTCGGCGAGGGTGGGGGTGTTGGCGTTCATGGGAGTGGGCGCAGCACGGCGCGCACGGGGCTGGCGTCGGCGGTGGTGAGTTTGAGGGGCAGGGCGATGAGTTCGTAGTCGCCTTCGGGCACGCCGTCGAGCAGCAGGTTCTCCAGCACGCGCAGGCCGCGCCGGCGGATGGTCTGGTGGCTGTCGAGCGTCTTGCTGCTGGCGGGGTCGATGCTGGCGCTGTCGATGCCGATGAGCAGCACGCCGAGGTCGGCGAGCTGTTCCACCGTTTCAGGCGCGAAGGCGGGCAGGGCGTCGTCGAAGCGGTCCTGCGGCTGGCGTTCGTACACGCGCACGAGCACGCGCTGGGGAAGGTCGGCGAGGGCGTGCGCGATGTGCTCGGGTTTCACCAGCGGGCCGCAGCCGATGGCGTGGATCACGCGGCAGGGGCCGAGGAAGGCGTCGAGCGAGACGTGGCCGATGGCGGCGCCGTCGGCGTCGTAGTGCAGCGGCGCGTCGGCGTGCGCGCCCACGTGGGGCGAGAGCGTGATGGCGCTGACGTTGACCGGGCAGCCCGGGCCGATGGTGGCGGCCCACTGCTGGGTGTAGGCGGTGTCACCCGGAAAAACCGGGGCGCCGGCATGCACCGGCGGGGAGATGTCCCAGAGCTGTTTCATGGTGCATGGAAGGTAGCACCCTGAAAAAATCCGTGGTGTCGGTTATTGCCAACAGACCCGGAAAATAGTTGAGGCCTGAATCAAATAAGGGCCGGCAGGCCGTGCCGCTGGCGGGCGCGGGCGCAGGCGTCGCTGCCTTCCTCGAACTCGCGGCAGGGGGAGGGCCGCCATTCGTAGATACCGCAGACCGCTTTCTGGCCGACCTTGCCGGTGAGGGCGGCGCAGCGGGGCGGCGAATGGTCGGTGCCGCGCAGGCGGGCGGTGTGGTCGGTGACCTCGACCGCCAGCCCGGCGGGCACGCTGCCGCCCATGTCTTCCGTTTCATGGACGGAAAAATCGACCCGGAAACAGGCGCAGCAGGCGCCGCAGCTGGTGCAGGCGCTCATGCTGCTCTGGGCGCGAGCGCCGGCGCGCGGTAGACCAGCACCTTGAGCGCGCGCTCGGGCGAGGCGTCGGCAAAGGCTTCGGGGTTGGGCAGGCGCTGCTCGAACACCAGCTCGGGCGCGGCTTCCTGCATCTGTTGTTGCAGAAAGGCGGTGTCGAGCTCGGGCGCGTTGAGGCAGAGCAGCACCCGGCCGTCGGGCCGCAACAGGTCGGGCAGGCGGCGCATCAGGCGCAGGTAGTCCTTGGTGGCGACGAAGCTGCCCTTCTGGAAGCTCGGCGGGTCGACGATGACCAGGCCGTAGGGGCCGCTGCGG
The DNA here is from genome assembly GCF_059424305.1 of Hydrogenophaga sp. GW456-12-10-14-TSB4. Classification (NCBI taxonomy): domain Bacteria; kingdom Pseudomonadati; phylum Pseudomonadota; class Betaproteobacteria; order Burkholderiales; family Comamonadaceae; genus Hydrogenophaga; species Hydrogenophaga sp. GW456-12-10-14-TSB4. The sequence goes on from NZ_JBWKZH010000035.1 coordinate 47,691, forward strand.
GTGATCTTGCCCCAGGTCTTGAAGATGTCGTGCGCGAGGAAGCTGGCACCGCCGGCCAGGCCGTTGAGCGGGTGGTTCTGCTGGCCGATGGCCATGGCGCCGCCGCTCATGTCCACGTTGACCACCTGTTTCGCGCCGCCCTGCAACGCCATCACCGAGAAGGCGCAGGTGTAGGCGAACAGGTTGAGCACCTTCTGGCCCTGGGCCTGCTCGCGCACCCACTGGCGGCCTTCGGCCATGTCCAGGAACAGGCCATGGTTCTGGCCCTTGAGCACGTGCACCAGGAAACGCGCGCCGCGCTCGCTCACCACGTGGGGTTCGGGCACGGCGCCGGCCATCAGGCGGGTTTCGGTCTGGCTGTCGTGCCGGCATTGGAAGACCCAGTTCAGCGGTTCGCCGGGCGCCACCTGGGCCCAGCGCCCGGCCAGCGCGGTGTGCAGCACGGCCAGGGTGGCGTCGTCCACGGGTTGGAAACTGGTCAGGACCCAGACCGGGGGGAAGGCGTCCAGCGCCCACTGCTCGCAGCCCGGGTGCAGGCCGCCCCGGCCATGGAAGACCCGCCGCGCTTCGGCGGCGGGTTCGAGGCGCGCGATGGCGTCGAGCAGGGCTTGCATCAGGCCAGGCGGCCGAGCAGCAGGTACTCCATCAGGGCCTTCTGGACGTGCATGCGGTTCTCTGCCTCGTCCCAGACGACGGACTGCGGGCCGTCGATCACCTCGGCGCTGACCTCTTCGCCGCGGTGCGCGGGCAGGCAGTGCATGAAGAGGGCATCGGGCTGGGCGGTGCGCATCATGTCCTCGTCCACGCACCAGCGCTTGAAGGCGGCGCGCCGCACCTCGTTTTCGGCCTCGAATCCCATGCTGGTCCACACGTCGGTGGTGACGAGGTGGGCGCCTGCACAGGCTTCGAGCGGGTCCTTGAAGACCTTGTAGCAGTCCGGGTTGCGGATGCCGGCGAGCACCGGGTCCACCTCGTAGCCGCTGGGGGTGCTCACGTGCACCGTGAAGCCCAGCAGTTCGGCGGCCTGCAGCCAGGTGTTGGCCATGTTGTTGCCGTCGCCGACCCAGGCGACGACCTTGCCCTGGATGGAGCCGCGCCGTTCGATGAAGGTGAACAGGTCGGCCAGGATCTGGCAGGGGTGGAACTCGTTGGTCAGGCCGTTGATGACCGGCACGCGCGAGTGCGCCGCGAAGGCTTCGATCTTGCTCTGCTCGAAGGTGCGGATCATCACGATGTCGACCATGCGGCTGATCACGCGCGCGCTGTCTTCGATGGGTTCGGCGCGGCCGAGCTGGCTGTCGCCGGTGGTCAGGTGAACCACCGAGCCGCCCATCTGGTACATGCCGGCCTCGAAGCTCACGCGGGTGCGCGTGCTGGCCTTCTCGAAGATCATGGCCAGCGTGCGGTCGGGGTCCGCGAAGGGCTGGTACTTCTCGACCGCCTTGAACTTGCGCTTGATGAAGGCCGCGCGCTCGAACAGGTAGGCGTAGGTGGCGGCGTCGAGGTCCTTGAACTGCAGGTAGTGCGGGATCGTCATGGCGGGGGCGGCGGTCATTCGGCCAGGAAGGCGTGGATCAGCGGCAGCAGGATGGCGGCCACCTCGTCGGCCTCGGCCGTGGTCATGATCAGCGGAGGCACCATGCGGATCACGCTGTCGGCCGTGACCGAGAGCAGCAGGCCGGCGTCGGCGGCGCGCTGGGTGATCACGCCGCAGGGCTTGGTGAGCTCGATGCCGATCATCAGGCCCTGGCCGCGGATCTCTTTCACGCCGGCCTTGCCGATCAGGTCCTTTTCCAGCAGGGTGCGCAGGTGCTGGCCCACGCGGGCGGCGTTGTCCAGCAGGCCTTCCTCTTCCATGATGCGGATGGTCTCGACCCCGGCGCGCATGGCCAGCGGGTTGCCGCCGAAGGTGGTGCCGTGGTTGCCGGGCTGGAAGATGTGGGCGGCCTTGGGGCCGGCCACCACCGCGCCGATCGGCACGCCCGAGCCCAGGCCCTTGGCCAGCGGCATCACGTCGGGCACGATGCCGGCCCACTGGTGGGCAAACCACTTGCCGGTGCGGCCCATGCCGCACTGCACTTCGTCGATCATCAGCAGCCAGTCGTTGGCGTCGCACAGGGCGCGCACCTCTTTCAGGTACTGCGCGCGCATCGGGTTCACGCCGCCTTCGCCCTGGATGGTCTCGAAGAACACGGCGACCACGTTGGGGTTGCCGGCCGTGGCCTGCTTGAGCGACTCGATGTCGTTGAGCGGCACGCGGATGAAGCCTTCGACCAGCGGGCCGAAGCCGGCCTGCACCTTGGGGTTGCCGGTGGCCGAGAGGGTGGCGATGGAGCGGCCGTGGAAGGCCTTGTCGTAGACCACGATCTCGGGGCGCTCGATGCCCTTGTCGTGGCCGTACTTGCGGGCCAGTTTGAGCGCGGCCTCGTTGGCCTCCAGGCCGGTGCTGCAGAAGAACACGTTGGTCATGCCCGAGCGTTCCACCAGCATCTGGGCGAGCCGTTCCTGGTCGGGCACATGGTAGTAGTTGCTGGAGTGGATCAGCTTGGCGATCTGGTCCTGCAGGGCGGGCACCAGTTTGGGGTGGCCGTGGCCCAGGGTGTTGACGGCGATGCCGCCCAGCGCGTCGAGGTACTCCTTGCCGTTGGTGTCCCACAGGCGCACGCCTCGGCCGTGTGACATCGCGATCGGCAGGCGGCCGTAGGTGTTCATCACGTGGGGCGAGGCGACGGGCTTGAGGGCGGCGTTCATGCAGGGACTCCGGTGGGAAGGGCCAAAAAGAAAGCGGCTCAACGAAGGTTGAGCCGTTGAAGCGCGATTTTAGGGGCAGCGGGCAGGCATCATCATTGCTTGTTGGGCATTGCTGAAATGCGCCCGGTGTACGCTCAGGGGTCCGGGTTATCCCTCGTTCCAAGTCTTATATAAGATAGAATACCTGCCTCCTTCCCCGGCGAGCGATCCTCGTTCCGGCGGTGGTCTTTTTCCAGTCGAGCCCTCCATCCGAAGGCCTCTCCCCCCGATGGTTTCACCGACAGCCAAACAAGTTTTCATCCAGGGTGTCACGAAGGACGGCCGCACGTTCCGTCCCAGTGACTGGGCCGAGCGCCTGGCCGGGGTGATGAGCTCGTTCCGCCCCGGCGGCGCCACGCCTGGCAGCCACCTGAGCTATTCCCCCTGGTGCGTGCCCAACAACATCAACGGCGTCAAGTGCGTGGTGGTGCATACCGACCTGCGCGAGTCCGAGCCCATGGCCTGGGATTTCTGCATGAACTTCGCGCGCGACAACGGCCTTCAGGTGGTCGAAGCCTGCCTGCTCCCCGATCCCCCGTCCAAGACCTGATCCCCCCGCTTTTGGCGCGGGCAACAAAAAAGCCGTCTTGCGACGGCTTTTTTGCTTTTGCTGGCAGCGCACCCGTTTCAAACGGCGGGCCCTGGGGGCCCGGGCTGGTGGTCTGGCGGGGCCAGACCGGGGGAAGTTCAGGCAGCGGCGGCTGCGAGACCCTTGACTTTGGCCGACAGGCGGCTCTTGTCGCGTGCGGCCTTGTTCTTGTGGAAGATGCCCTTGTCGGCGACGATGTCGACGACCTTCTGCATCTTGGCGAACAGTTCGGTCGCCTTGGCCTTGTCGCCGGTCAGAACGGCTTTTTCAACGTTCTTGACGGCGGTGCGGTATTTGGAGCGCAGCGAGGTGTTGGCTGCATTGATCTTGACGTCCTGGCGCACGCGCTTGCGGCCAGACGCCAGACGGGGGTTCTTTTTCTTCGGCTTGGTTGCCATGGTGAGTTCCTTCGGTGTTTGGGGATGATGCCAGCAAAGCCCGCAATTTTAGCACGGGCCGCCGGTCTGGCAAACCCGGCCCGCCGGGCGGGGGAGGGGGCGACCCCGGTCGTTACACTCGCCGCGTGACCCTGTTCAAGTCCGCCTCCCTCGTTTCGCTGCTCACGCTGGCATCCCGCATCACCGGCCTGGTGCGCGAATTGCTGATGGCAGCGATGTTCGGCGCCAGCGCGCTGACCGACGCTTTCAACGTCGCTTTCCGCATCCCCAACCTGCTGCGCCGGCTGTTCGCCGAGGGCGCGTTCAGCCAGGCTTTCGTGCCGGTGCTGGCCGGCGTGCGGGAAAAGGAGGGCGACGACGCCACCCGGGTGCTGGTGGACCAGATCGCCACCGTGCTGGCCTGGGCGCTCACCGTCACCTGCGTGCTGGGCGTGGTGGGCGCACCGGTGCTGGTCTGGGCCATGGCCAGCGGCCTGGACGACCCCGGTTTCGACGCCGCCGTGTTCATGACGCGCTGGATGTTCCCCTACATCGCCTTCATGTCCTTCGTGGCGCTGTCGGCCGGCATTCTGAACACCTGGAAGCGCTTTGCCGTGCCGGCGGCCACGCCGGTGCTGCTCAACGTGGCGATGATCGCCGCCGCCGGCTGGGGCGCGCCCTGGTTTGCTTCGCTGGGCATCGAGCCCATCTACGCGATGGCCGGGGGCGTGCTGCTGGGCGGGGCCCTGCAGCTGGGCGTGCAGATCCCGGCGCTGCGCCGGCTGGGCCTGCTGCCGCGCGTGAGCCTGCGCTGGTCGGCCCTGAAGACGGCCTGGCACCATCCCGGCACGCAGCGGGTGACCACCCTCATGCTGCCGGCGCTGCTGGGCGTGAGCGTGGCCCAGATTTCCCTGCTGATCAACACCCAGATCGCCTCGCATCTGGGCGCCGGGAGCGTGAGCTGGCTGACCTACGCCGACCGCCTGATGGAGTTCCCCACCGCCATGCTGGGCGTGGCGCTGGGCGTGGTGCTGCTGCCGCAGCTGGCGGCGGCCAAGGCGTCCGACGACACCGACCGTTACAGCGGCCTGCTGGACTGGGGCCTGCGCCTGGTGGTGCTGCTGGCCGTGCCCTGCGCGGTGGCGCTGCTCACTTTCGCACAGCCCCTGGTGGCCGTGCTGTACCACTATGGGGCCTTCACCGCCGCCGACGTGCAGCGCACCGCGACCGCCCTGATGGGCTACGGCGCGGGCCTGATCGGGCTGGTCGCCATCAAGGTGCTGGCGCCGGGCTTCTATGCGCGGCAGGACATCCGCACGCCGGTGAAGATCGCCATCGGCGTGCTGGTGCTCACCCAGGTGCTCAATTTCCTGCTGGTGCCCCGGCTGGCCCACGCCGGGCTGGCCCTGGCGATCGGCATCGGTGCCATGGTCAATGCCCTGTTCCTGCTGGTCGGGCTGATCCGCCGGGGCGCCTACAAGCCGTCGCCGGGCTGGGCCCGCTTCGGCATGCAGGTGCTGGCGGCCAGCGCCTTGCTGGCGGTGTTCCTGATGTGGGTGGCGGCGCGCTTCAACTGGCTGGGCTTCGAGGGCCAGGCCCTGCAGCGCGTGGGCCTGCTCACGCTGTGCGTGCTGGGCGGGGTGTTGGTCTATTTCCTCACGCTGCTGCTGGCGGGGTTGAACCTGAGGCAGTTCGTCAGAAAATGACGTAATCTGCGGAAACCGGATTTCCCCACCATGCCGACCGCGTACGAATACCCCGCGCCGACCCCCCTGGGCTACTTTGCCGCTCTGGTGGGGGATGACGACGCCTTGCCGCTGTTCGAGGCGGCCACGGCCATCGCCCAGGACGAGTACCCCGATCTCGACGTGCAGCAGGTGCTGGGCGACGTGGACCAGATGCTGGCCCGCGTGCGCCGGCGCTGCGCCGCCGATGCCGGCCCGCTGCAGCGGCTGCGCACGCTCAACCAGTTCTTCTTCCGCGACATGGGGTTCGGCGGCAACGTCAACAACTACTACGACCCCGACAACAGCTTTCTCAACGCCGTGCTGCGCACGCGCCGGGGCATCCCCATCACGCTCGCCGTGCTCTGGCTGGAGCTGGCGCAGGGCCTGGGCCTGAAGGCGCGCGGGGTCAACTTTCCCGGCCATTTCATGGTCAAGGTCAACCTGCCCAACGGCCAGGTGGTGATCGACCCCTTCACCGGCCAGTCGCTCAGCCGCGAAGACCTCTCGGAGCGGCTGGAACCTTACAAGCGCCGCAACGGCCTGGTGGACGACTTCGACGTGCCGGTGGGCCTGTACCTGCAGGCCGCCACGCCGCGCGAGATCCTGGCGCGCCTGCTGCGCAATCTGAAGGAAATCCACCGCACGCAGGAAGACTGGCTGCGCCTGATCGCCGTGCTGGACCGCCTGCTCATCCTGCTGCCCGACGCCTGGATCGAGTACCGCGACCGGGGGCTGGCCTGGGCCGAGATGGGCGATGTGCGCTTGGCCGTGGGGGACCTTGAAACCTACGTCGAGCACGCCGACGACACGCTGGACCGCGACGCCATCGACCAGCGCCTGCAGGAACTGCGCCGCGCGCTCAGCTGAGGGCGCGATCGCCGGCACGGGCCGGGATGTGTCGCCATGTAATTCCGTTTGACGCAAGCGGTTGGCACAGGGACCATGCGCGCCAACCCCCGCCGATCCGGCGCCAATAAAAAGCGATTGCATGAAACAACTGATGCTGGTGGGCGCCACCGGACTCGTGGGCAGCCACGTGCTGCAGAAGGCCCTGGCCGACCCGGCCATCGAGCGCGTGGTCGCACCGACGCGCCGGCCGCTGGCCCCGCACCCCAAACTGATCAACCCCGTGGTGGACTACGAGCGCCTGCCGGAGGACGCCGAGTGGTGGCAGGTGGACGCGGTGATCTGCACCCTGGGCACCACCATCCGCGTGGCGGGCTCGCAGGCCGCGTTCTACAAGGTGGACCACGACCACCCGCTGGAGGTGGCCTACCTGGCGCGCCGCCACGGCGCGCGCGCCTTTGCCCTGAACTCCGCGCTGGGGGCCGATGCGCGCTCTCGCGTGTTCTATTCGCGCACCAAGGGCGAGGTTGAGCGCGACCTGCAGGCCGTGGGCTATCCCTCGCTCACGCTGGTGCGCCCGGGGCTGATCGACGGCCAGCGGCCGCAGAGCCGGCCCCTGGAGCGGCTGGCGGTGCTGGTCTCGCGCGGGGTGCAGCCCCTGCTGCCCCGGCGCTACCGCGTGGTGCCGGCCGAGCGCATCGCGCACCACCTGCTGCAGGCGGTCCAGCTGGGGGCACCCGGCGTGCACGTGCTGCCGTCGGAGGCGCTCATCTGACCCGGCGGCGCCGGGCTGCTTTTTTCCGCATATGGAAACTCGGAAACGGTCGTTGTTGATGCGCTGAGCCGTTCCTAGACTGCCTGCTCTGAACACATTTGTTGGAGAGCAGACGATGGCGCAACATGGCCTTTCTTCCCCGCTGCTGAGTGACGCGGCGGGGCAGCAGCAGATCGAGACCGATGTCCTGGTGATCGGGGGCGGCCCGGCGGGTGCCTGGGCCGCCGTGGCAGCCGCTGCGCGCGGTGCCCGCGTGACGCTGGTGGAGAAGGGCTTCTGCGGCACCTCCGGCGCCACCGCGCCCTCGGGCACCGGCCTCTGGCATGTGCCGCGCGACGCCGCCGCGCGCGAGAAGGCCAAGGCCAGCCGCTACGCCATGGGTGGCGAGCTGGCCGAGCACGCGTGGATGGACCGCGTGCTCGAGCAGACCTGGCTCAACACCGAGACGCTCACGGAATGGGGTTACCCCTTCCCGATCGACACCGAAGGCCAGTTGCAGCGCACTTCGCTGCAGGGGCCGGAGTACATGCGCCTGATGCGCAAGAAGGTGAAGGAGTCGGGCGCCCGCATCCTCGACCACAGCCCGGCGCTGGAGCTGCTGACCGACGAGAACGGCGACGTGGCCGGTGCCACCGGCATCACGCGCACCACGGGCGAGACCTGGGTGGCGCGCGCCGGCGCGGTGGTGATCACCACCGGCGGCTGCGCCTTCCTGAGCCGGGCGCTGGGCTGCAACGTGCTCACCGGCGACGGTTACCTGCTGGGCGCCGAGGTCGGCGCCGAGCTCTCGGGCATGGAGTTCTCCAACGCCTATGGCCTGGGGCCTTCCTTCTCGTCCGTCACCAAGTCCCTGTTCTACAACTGGGCCACCTTCTACGACCGCGACGGCGTGGCCATCGAGGGCGCGGGCTCCTCGCGCGGCCGCAGCGTGATCGCGCGCACCCTGCAGACGCAGCCGGTGTTCGCCTGCCTGGACCGGGCCGACGCCGAGATCCGCGCCTGGATGCGCAACGCCCAGCCCAATTTCTTCGTGTCCTTCGACCGCCAGGGCATCGACCCGTTCAAGGACCACTTCCCGGTGGCCCTGCGGCTGGAAGGCACGGTGCGCGGCACCGGCGGCCTGCACGTGATCGGCGACGACTGCGCGACCTCGGTGCCCGGCCTGTACGCGGCTGGCGATGCCGCCACGCGCGAGCTGATCTGCGGCGCCTTCACCGGCGGCGGCAGCCACAACGCGGCCTGGGCCATGTCGTCCGGCTTCTGGGCCGGCGCGGGCGCGGCCGATTTCAGCCGCGGCGCGCGCAGCCTGGTCAAGCGCCGACTGCACCGCGCGGGCACCGCCGGCATCCAGGAAGGTGGAGCCCCGGCCTGGGACCCCGAAGAACTGGTGCGCGCGGTGCAGGCCGAGGTGTTCCCTTACGAACGCAACTGGACGCGCCGCGCCGACCTGCTGGAAGACTCGCTGCAACGGCTCGACGCCCAGTGGGCGCGCGTGCGCCACGCCAGCGCGCCCAGCCTGCAGCAGGCGGTGCGTGCGCGCGAAGCCGTGGCCATGCTGGCCACCTCGCGCTGGATGTACCGCAGCGCCCTGCAGCGCACCGAGACGCGCGGCATGGCCCGGCGCCAGGACCACACCGGCCTGGACCTGGGCCAGCGGCACCGCCTCGTCAGCGGCGGCCTGGACGAGGTCTGGGTGCGCCAGCAAACCGTTCGCCCACCGGCCAACCTGGACCTTGAAAGACTCGCCGCATGATCGAAATCGTCAGCCCCGAACGCTGCACCGGCTGCAACATCTGTGTGAGCGCCTGCCCCACGCAGGTGTTCGAGGCGGTGCCCGATGGCATCCCGCGCATCGCGCGCCAGTCGGATTGCCAGACCTGTTTCATGTGCGAGCTGTACTGCCCGACCGATGCGCTGTACGTCGCACCGGTGGCGGACCACGCCGTCACCGTGGCCGAGGAGGGAACCGAGGTGCGGCAATGGATCGGCAGCTACCGCCGGGCCGTCGGCTGGGGCAAGGACCGCCAGCCCACTGCCGCGCTCGATGCGAGTTTTGAACTGCTGCGCCGCGCGCACTGAATCTTTCACATCCCACGAGAACCCACCATGACTTTCTGGAAACACCTGGCGGCCTTCGCGCTCGCCGCCACCGCCGCTTTCGGCGCCCACGCGCAGGCCCAGCCCGAGACCATCCGCTTCGGCGGTTTCGGCCAGGGCTTCGGCCAACCCCACGGCGTGGCCTTGCTCGCCATCGCGCAGGGCAAGGGCTTCATCGCCGATGAGTTCAAGGGCACGCCCGTGAAGCTCAGCTTCGAGTACTTCACCGGCACCGGTCCTGCGATCAACGAGGCCATCGCCAACAACCGGCTCGACGTCGCGCAATACGGCTCGCTGCCCAACATCATCGGCAAGGCCGGTGGCCTGCCCACGCGCATCCTCGCGTCCTACGGCTACACCACCGTCTTCGGGCTGGCCCGCAAGGACCTGGAGGTCAACTCGTTCAAGGACCTCAAGGGCCGCAAGGTGGCGGTGGCCAAGGGCACGGTGCTGCACTGGGCGCTGCTCAAGGCGCTGCAGGACAACGGCCTCACGCTGCGCGACATCCAGCTGGTGGACCTCAAGACCGCTGACCAGCTCGCGGCCCTGACCGCCGGCAGCGTGGACGCGGCGGTGGGCTCCAGCAGCCTGCTGACCCTGCGCGACAAGGGCGTGGGCAAGGTGTTCTATTCGTCCAAGGACCAGGGCGCGAAAGCCTCGGGCTTTGGCGGCATCCTGGTGAGCGAGACCTTCGAGAAGCAGTACCCCGACGCCACGCAGCGCATCGCCAACGGCCTGGTCAAAGCCGCCCACTGGCTGGGCCAGGAGGCCAACCGCGACGAGGCCTACCGCCTCTGGGCGCTCTCGGGCATGCCCTACCAGGCCTTCAAGGACGACTACGACGGCGTCTCGCTCAAGGAGGCCTTCAACCCGCGCGTGGACGCCTTCCTGCTCAGCCAGTACGACGACGCGATCGACTTCACCAAGGAGAACAAGCTGATCCGCAACGACATCGACGTGGCGAAGTGGGCTGCACCGCAGTACGTGGAGAACGCGCTGCGCGCCCAGGGCCTGCAGACCTACTGGACGAACCGCGCCGCCCTCGTGGCGCGCCGCTGAGACCGAGCCATGGCGGCCCTCGAACACCTGGCCGGCGGGGTCGGCGCCTCGCCGCTCCCGCGCGCCGCGGCCTGGCCCTGGCGCACCGCGCTGCCGGCCCCGCTGCGGCGCCTTCTGCTGGCGCTGGCCCTGCCGGTCGCGATCGTCGCGCTCTGGCAGTGGGCGGCGGTGCAGGGCTGGGTGCCGCCGCAGATCCTGCCGGCGCCCGCGCTGGTCTGGGACACGTTCCTGGAACTCGCGCGCGGCGGTGAGCTGCTCGACGGCTTCCTCATCAGCCTGCAGCGCATCGGCTCGGGCCTGGCCCTTGGCGGGCCGCTGGGGCTGGCGCTGGGCATCTGGCTGGGCGTGTCGGCGCGCGCGCGCAGCCACCTGGAGCCGACGCTGCGCGCGCTGTTCGCCGTGCCCACCCTGGGCTGGATTCCCATCCTCATCCTGATCTTCGGCATCGACGAGGCGCTCAAGGTCATCGTGATCGCCAAGGCCGTGATGGTGCCCGTGGTGCTCAACACCTCGCGCGGCATCCGCAACATCCCGCTGGCCTACCTCGAGGCCGCGCGCGTGCTGCGCCTGCGCCCCTGGACGCGCCTGACCCGCCTCACGCTGCCGGCCTGCCTGCCCACCGTGTTCAGCGGTTTCCGCCTGGGCCTGAGCCATGCCTTCATCGCGCTCATCGTGGTGGAGATGCTCGCGGCCACCGAAGGCATCGGCTACATGATGGTCTGGGGCCGCAAGCTGTTCCAGCTCGATATCGTGATCGTCGGCATCGTGGTCGTTGGGGTGGCGGGTTACGCGCTGGACCTGCTGCTGCGCCGGCTCGAACGCGGCCTGAGCCGTTGGGCGCCCGAGCATGGCTGAGGTGCGCATTCCCCCGGGCGCCTGGCTGCCGCTGGCCATCGGCGCGGCCTGGCTGCTGCTGATCGACACCGGTGCCATCGCCCACCCGCTGATGGTGCCGCTGCACGAGGTGCTGGCCGCGCCCTTCATCGACGAACAGGGCCGCCAGATCTGGTCGGCCGCCGCCAGCAGCCTGGTGCGCGTGGCGCTGGGCTTTCTCATCGGCGCCAGCCTGGGCATCGCCGTGGGCGTGGCCGTCGGGCTGTCTCGGCCGGCGCAGCTGGCCGTCGCCCCCACGGTGCACGGTCTGCGCCAGGTCGCGCTGTTCGCCTGGATTCCCTTGCTCACTGCCTGGTTCGGCAACGGCGACCTGGTGAAGATCGTGTTCATCTCGATCTCCACCTTCTTCCCGGTCTTTCTCAACACCGAGCAGGGTGTGCGCGGCATCGCGCCGGCCTACCGCGAGGTGGCCGCGATCGTGCGGCTCGGGCCCTGGCTGCGGCTGCGCCGGCTGGTGCTGCCCGCGATCCTGCCCTCGGTGCTGACCGGGGTCGAGCTCGCGCTGCTGACGGCCTGGATCGGCACCGTGGGTTCCGAATACGCGATCGGCACCGGCCGGGGCATCGGCGCCTACCTGGCCACCGCGCGCGACGTGTTCCGCATGGACCTGGTGCTGATCGGTGTGCTGGTGATGGCCCTGGTGGGCTACGGCCTGAGCCGCTTCGCGCAGCTTCTTTTCCTGCGCCTCATTCCCTGGAGACCCCGCTGATGAGCACCCCCACCCTGGAGGCGGCCGCCCCCACCGCCCTGAGCCTGCGCAACGTGGGCAAGACCTACCGGATCGAGGGGCAGGACCTGCCGGTGCTGCAGCGCATCGGCCTGGAGATCGGGCGCGGCGAGTTCCTGAGCATCGTGGGGGCCTCGGGTTGCGGCAAGTCCACGCTGCTGCGCCTGGTCGCGGGCCTGGACGACCGCTTCGACGGCGACATCCTGATCGACGGCCGGCCGGTGGCCGGGCCGGGCGTGGAGCGCAGCCTGGTGTTTCAGGACCACCGCCTGTTTCCCTGGCTCAGCGTCACCGACAACATCGGCCTGGGGCTCGACAGCCTGGACCTGAGCCGGCGCGAGCGCGAGGCGCGCATCCGCGAGCAGCTCGAACTCGTGGGTCTGACGGGGTTTGCGCAGGCCTGGCCGCACCAGCTCTCGGGCGGCATGGCGCAGCGCGCGGCGATCGCGCGGGCGCTGGTCTCGCGGCCGGACATCCTGCTGATGGACGAGCCCTTCGGTGCGCTCGATTCGATCACCCGGGCCCACATGCAGGAAGAACTGCTGCGCATCTGGCGCGAGCGGCGCATCACCGTGGTGATCGTCACGCACGACGTGGACGAGGCCGTGTTCCTGGGCGACCGCGTGGCGGTGATGGAACCCCGGCCGGGCCGGGTGCAGAGCGTGATCGACGTGGACCTGCCGCGCCCGCGCGAGCGCACGGGCACGGCCTTCAATCAGATCAAGCAGCGCGTGCTGGCCCAGCTCAAGCGCTGAGCGCGCGGTCGCCTCAGGCGACGACGACGGCCGCGCCTTCGCCGCGTGCCGCGATCTGGCCGATCTCGTGCACGGTCTCACCCAGGCCGCGCAGGGTGGCGGCGCAGGCGGCGGCCTGGTCGGCGGCGATCACCACCACCATGCCGATGCCGTTGTTGAAGGTGCGGTTCATCTCGATGTCGTCGATGCCGGCGGTCTTCTGCAGCCAGGCGAACAGCTCGGTCTGCGGCCAGCTGCCCTTCACCAGGTGGGCGGCCGTGCCTTCGGGCAACACGCGGGGGATGTTCTCCAGCAGGCCGCCGCCGGTGATGTGGGCCAGCGCCTTGATGGGGTGCGCGGCCAGCGCGGCCAGCACGTTCTTCACGTAGAGCCGGGTCGGCTTCATGATGGCTTCGCGGAACGGCTGGCCGTCCAGCGTGGCGGGCAGGTTCGCGCCCGCGCGTTCCAGGCACTTGCGCACCAGCGAGAAACCGTTGGAATGCACGCCGTGCGAGGCCAGGCCCAGCACCACGTCGCCGGCTTGCACGCTCTGGCCGGTGAGGATCTTGGATTTTTCGACCGCGCCCACGCAGAAGCCGGCCAGGTCGTACTCGCCGGCCGGGTACATGCCCGGCATTTCGGCGGTTTCACCGCCGATCAGCGCGCAGCCGCTGAGCTCGCAGCCCTTGGCGATGCCGCCGACCACGGCCGCGGCCGTGTCCACGTCGAGCTTGCCGCAGGCGAAATAATCCAGGAAGAACAGGGGCTCGGCGCCTTGCACCAGCACGTCGTTCACGCTCATGCCGACCAGGTCGATGCCCACGGTGTCGTGCATGTTCCACTCGAACGCCAGCTTGAGCTTGGTGCCCACGCCGTCGGTGCCGGAGACCAGCACCGGTTCCTTGTAGCGCTTGGGCACCTCGAACAGGGCGCCGAAACCGCCGATACCGGCCAGCACGCCTTCGCGCATGGTCTTCTTCGCGAGCGGCTTGATGCGCTCGACCAGGGCGTCGCCCGCGTCGATGTCAACGCCGGCGTCTTTGTACGAAAGGGGGGTGGAGGG
>NZ_JBWKZH010000036.1:0-58531 GCF_059424305.1 Hydrogenophaga sp. GW456-12-10-14-TSB4
TTCCCGGCGGGCGTTTGCATTTCAACCGCAGACACGCTCCAGCCATGACCGCCCAACTCATCGACGGCAATGCCCTCTCCCGCCAACTGCGCGCCGACGTCAGCGCGCGCGTCACCGCCCTCAAGGCCAAGGGCATCACGCCGGGCCTGGCCGTGATCCTGGTGGGCGACAACCCGGCCTCGCAGGTCTACGTGCGCAACAAGGTCAAGGCCTGCGAAGACACCGGCATGCACTCGGTGCTGGAGCGCTGGCCCGCCACCCTCAGCGAGGCGGAATTGCTCGCACGCGTCGATGCCCTCAACCGCGACGCCACCATCCACGGCATTCTGGTCCAGCTGCCGCTGCCGGCCCACATCGACGCCCAGAAGGTGATCGAAGCCATCTCGCCGGCCAAGGACGTCGACGGTTTCCACATCGCCAGCGCCGGCGCGCTCATGACCGGCATGCCCGGTTTCTGGCCCTGCACGCCGTACGGCTGCATGAAGATGCTGGAGAGCATCGGCTTCGAGCTCAAGGGCAAACACGCCGTGGTGATCGGTCGCAGCAACATCGTGGGCAAGCCGATGGCACTGATGCTGCTGCAGCAGAACGCCACGGTGACCATCTGCCACAGCAACACCCAGGACCTGAAAGCCCAGACCCTGCAGGCCGACGTGATCGTTGCCGCCGTGGGCAAGCGCAACGTGCTCACCGCCGACATGGTCAAACCCGGCGCCGTGGTGCTGGACGTGGGCATGAACCGCAACGACGAGGGCAAGCTGTGCGGTGACGTCGACTTCGACGGCGTGAAGAACGTGGCCGGCTGGATCACGCCCGTGCCCGGCGGCGTCGGCCCCATGACCATCACCATGCTGATGGTCAACACCCTGGAGTCGGCCGAGTCACTGGCCGGCTGAGGGGGCCGCCGCTTACTGAGGCTTCAGCTGCACGAAGGGCGTGGCGCCGCCCGTGACCTGAGGCAGCTTGCCGTCCCACTTCCGGATGGCATCGGATTCGTTCTCCAACTGCTTCAACCGCAGCAGGTCGGGCGTGATTTCCAGCCGCTTGGCCTTGAGTGCCTCGGCTTCGCCTCGGGCCCGGGCAAAGGCCTGCTCCGCCTCGACCTTGATCCGCTCGAGATCGCGCTCGGCCGTCAGCTTCTTCTGTTCGGCCTCCACCTTGGCTTCGATGGCCTTGTCGAACACGCTGGAGAAGTCGTAGTTCACCGCGGCCAGCGTGTCCACCACCACACCATGCCGTTTGAGGCGCTGCTCCAGCGCTTCGCGAATCTTGAAACTCACGTCGATGCGCTTGGTCACCAGCTCTTCTGCCGTGTACTGCGCAGCCACCGCCTTGGTGGCCTCCTGGGCGGAGGGTTCGATCACCCGCGCGGCCACGGCTTGCTCGTTGCCGATCTTCTGAAAGGTGTCGGCCACCAGGGCCGGATCGAGGCGCCAGTTGAGGGCCGCAGAGATCTGCACCTGCTGCAAGTCCCGCGAAGCCGCCACGCCCTTGCCCTCGTTCTTCTGCAGGCGCACGTCGATCACGTGGACGCGGCTGATGAAGGGCATGACGAAATGGATGCCCTCACCGAGCGGGACGGGGTCCACCTTGCCAAAGGTCGTCAACACGCCTCGCGTGCCCGCCTGGACGATGCGAATCGGGTTGATCATGAGCACCGCGACCACAAGGGCCACGATTCCCAGGACGATCTTGATCAGCCATGCGGCCGTACCGTTGCCCATCTTGCTCCCCTCCCGTTGTAAACCGATCACCCGGCCGAATCAGCGTTCCAGGCGTGCTTTTGAATCCTTCGACAAGCGCCAGAGCACCAGCCCTGCGCACAACCACTGGCCCAGCACCATGGCACTTCCCACCCCATGCCACAGGCGCAGGTTACCCCCGCTGGCGCGCGCCGTGACGATGTTCTGCGCCACGCCGAATTCCTGCAGCAGCGCCAGCAGCATGCCCAGCACCACGATGCCCAGTGTGGTCATGGTGGCGCCATCGGGCCGGCCACCTTGCTCATTGCCGCGCCGCAGCATGACCAGCAGCGCCAGGCCCAGCAACAGGCCGGCATGACACTGCAGGGAAAAGAGCTTGGCGGCCACCGGACCCGCCACGGCGGGGCTGCCCAACTGGGCGAACAGCGTCGGCACCGCGAGAAAACTCAGCGCCGTGATGCCGCCCCACCAGAGGGCGGCGACGAAGATGGCCACGCGGTGCAGCGGCATCGCCGTCAGGCGTAGCGCACCGCCACGATCTCGAAGCGCTTGGTGCCGCCGGGCGCCTGCACCTCGGCCACATCGCCCTCTTCCTTGCCGATCAGCGCGCGAGCGATCGGGCTGCTGATGTTCACCAGGCCCAGCTTGAGATCGGCCTCGTCCTCACCCACGATCTGGTAAGTCACCGCCGAACCGCTGTCTTCGTCTTCCAGCTCCACCGTGGCGCCGAACACCACGCGGCCGCCCGCGTCGAGCGCAGAGGGGTCGATGACCTGCGCGGCCGAGAGCTTGCCTTCGATCTCGGCGATGCGGCCTTCGATGAAGCCCTGACGGTCCTTGGCGGCGTCGTATTCGGCGTTCTCGCTCAGGTCGCCTTGCGCACGCGCCTCGGCGATCGCATTGATCACCCAGGGGCGGTCCACGGTTTTCAGGCGGTGCAGTTCGTCCTTGAGCTTTTCAGCACCGCGTTTGGTGATCGGAATGGTGGCCACTGTGATGTTCTCCTACTGCCTCCGGCTCTTCGCCGGCACAAAAGCAAACCGCCGGGCGTTGCCGCTCGGCGGTGTTCATGAAAGGGCATTATGCCGCGAAAGAAACCGATGCCCAACCCACCCCGGCCGGCGCGAAAACGCCGGGCCGGGAGGCGTGTCGGGTCAGAGCTGCGCGTGCATCTCCTGCACCGAGATCACGCCCAGCTTGTCCAGGTACTGCATGCCTTCCACCGCGGCTTCGGCGCCGGCGATGGTGGTGAAGGTGGTCACGCGCGCCAGCAGGGCCGAGGTGCGGATGGCCCGCGAATCGGCGATGGCGTTGCGGCGCTCTTCCACCGTGTTGATGACCAGCACGATGTCGCCGTTCTTGATCGCGTCCACGATGTGCGGACGGCCTTCGGTGACCTTGTTCACCGTCTGCACGACCACGCCCGCAGCGGCGATGGCCGCTGCCGTGCCGCGCGTGGCGACCAGCGAGAAGCCCATCTCGACGAGCTGGCGCGCGATCTCCACCGCACGCGGCTTGTCGCTGTTCTTCACGGTCAGGAACACCTTGCCCGAGGTCGGCAGCTTGGTGCCGGCACCCAATTGGCTCTTCACGAAGGCTTCGCCGAAGGTCTTGCCCACGCCCATCACTTCGCCGGTGGACTTCATCTCGGGGCCGAGGATGGTGTCCACGCCGGGGAACTTCACGAACGGGAAGACCGCTTCCTTGACGCTGAAGTACGGCGGCGTCACTTCGGCGCCGATGCCCTGCTGGTCGAGCGACTGGCCGGCCATGCAGCGCGCCGCCACCTTGGCCAGCTGGATGCCGGTGGCCTTGGACACGAAGGGCACGGTGCGCGAGGCACGCGGGTTCACTTCGAGCACGAAGATCACGTCCTTCTTGACGCCGTTCTCTTCCACTTCCTGGATCGCGAACTGCACGTTCATCAGGCCGACCACGTTCAGGCCTTCGGCCATGGCGGCGGTCTGGCGCTTGAGCTCGTCGACCGTGGCCTTGCTCAGGTAGTACGGCGGCAGCGAGCAGGCGGAGTCGCCGCTGTGCACGCCGGCCTGTTCGATGTGCTCCATCACGCCGCCGATGAAGACGCGGCCGGTGGCATCGCGCACCGCGTCCACATCGCATTCGATGGCGTCGTTCAGGAAACGGTCCAGCAGCACGGGCGAGTCGTTGCTGACCTTGACGGCCTCACGCATGTACCGCTCGAGGTCGCGCTGCTCGTGCACGATCTCCATGGCACGGCCACCGAGCACGTAGCTCGGGCGCACCACCAGCGGGTAGCCCAGCGCGGCGGCCTTCTCCAGCGCTTCCGGCTCGGCACGGGCGGTGGCGTTGGGCGGCTGGCGCAGGCCCAGCGTGTGCAGCAGTTGCTGGAAGCGCTCGCGGTCTTCGGCCGCGTCGATCATGTCGGGGCTGGTGCCGATGATGGGCACGCCCGCAGCCTCCAGGCCGAGCGCGAGCTTGAGCGGCGTCTGGCCGCCGTACTGCACGATCACGCCGACCGGTTTTTCCTTGTCCACGATCTCCAGCACGTCTTCCAGCGTGAGGGGCTCGAAGTACAGGCGGTCGCTGGTGTCGTAGTCGGTCGACACGGTCTCGGGGTTGCAGTTGACCATGATGGTCTCGTAGCCGTCCTCGCGCATGGCGAGCGCGGCGTGCACGCAGCAGTAGTCGAACTCGATGCCCTGGCCGATGCGGTTGGGACCACCGCCCAGCACCATGATCTTCTTCTTGTCGGTCGGCTCGGCCTCGCACTCGCCGTCGCCATGGCCTTCGTAGGTGGAGTACAGGTAGGCGGTGTCGGTGGCGAACTCGGCCGCGCAGGTGTCCACGCGCTTGTAGACCGGGCGGATGTTGTCGGCGATGCGGCGCTCGCGCACGGCCTGGTCGTTGGTCTTGAGCAGCTTGGCCAGACGGCGGTCGGAGAAGCCCTTCTTCTTCAGGCCGCGCAGCGTGTCCGTGTCGATCGCGTCGAGGCTGGTCTTCTCCAGCGCGAGCTCGATCTTCACGATCTCTTCGATCTGCACCAGGAACCAGGGGTCGATCTTGGTGAACTGGTGCACTTCCTCCAGCGTCCAGCCGGCGGCGAACGCGTCGCCCACGTACCAGATGCGGTCGGGACCGGGTGCGCCGAGCTCGCGCTCCAGCGTCTCGCGGTCCTGCGTCTTCTCGTTCATGCCGTCCACGCCCACTTCCAGGCCGCGCAGGGCTTTCTGGAACGACTCCTGGAAGGTGCGGCCCATGGCCATGACCTCACCCACGCTCTTCATCTGCGTGGTCAGGCGGCTGTCGGCGGTGGGGAATTTCTCGAACGCGAAACGCGGGATCTTGGTGACCACGTAGTCGATGCTGGGCTCGAAGCTCGCGGGCGTGGCGCCACCCGTGATCTCGTTGCGCAGCTCGTCGAGCGTGTAGCCGATGGCCAGCTTGGCGGCCACCTTGGCGATCGGGAAACCGGTGGCCTTGGAGGCCAGCGCCGAAGACCGCGAGACGCGCGGATTCATCTCGATGACGACCATGCGGCCGTCCTTCGGGTTGATGGAGAACTGCACGTTGGAACCGCCGGTGTCCACGCCGATCTCACGCAGCACGGCCAGCGAGGCGTTGCGCAGGATCTGGTATTCCTTGTCGGTCAGCGTCTGGGCCGGCGCCACGGTGATCGAGTCACCGGTGTGCACACCCATCGGGTCCAGGTTTTCGATCGAGCAGACGATGATGCAGTTGTCCGCCTTGTCGCGCACCACTTCCATCTCGTACTCTTTCCAGCCGAGCAGCGATTCTTCGATCAGCAGCTCGTTGGTGGGCGAGGCCTCCAGGCCGCGCTTGCAGATGGTCTCGAACTCTTCCGGGTTGTAGGCAATGCCGCCGCCCGTGCCGCCGAGCGTGAAGCTGGGACGGATCACCACCGGGAAGCCGACGGTCTTCTGCACGCCCCAGGCTTCTTCCATGCTGTGTGCAATGCCCGAGCGTGCGGACCCCAGACCGATCTTGGTCATGGCGTCCTTGAACTTCAGGCGGTCTTCGGCCTTGTCGATCGCCTCGGGCGTGGCGCCGATCAGCTCCACGTCGTACTTGGCGAGCACGCCGTTGCGCCAGAGGTCGAGCGCGCAGTTCAGCGCGGTCTGGCCGCCCATGGTCGGCAGGATGGCAAAGCCGCCTTTGGCCAGTGGACGCTCCTTGGCGATGATCTTCTCGACCGTCTGCCAGGTGATGGGCTCGATGTAGGTGACGTCGGCCGTGGCCGGGTCGGTCATGATGGTCGCGGGGTTGCTGTTGATCAGCACGACCCGGTAGCCCTCTTCGCGCAGCGCCTTGCAGGCCTGCACGCCAGAGTAGTCGAACTCACAGGCCTGGCCGATGATGATCGGGCCGGCGCCGATGATGAGGACGGTTTGAATGTCGGTTCTTTTGGGCATGGTTCGCTGGGGATGTGCGCCGGCTCAGGCGGTGGCGGGCACGCGGGCCTGCATCAGGTCGATGAAACGGTCGAACAGGTAGCCGATGTCGTGCGGCCCGGGCGATGCCTCGGGGTGGCCCTGGAAGCAGAAGGCGGGCTGGTCGGTGCGGGCCAAGCCCTGCAGCGTGCCGTCGAACAGGCTCACATGCGTGGCGCGCAGCGTGGCGGGCAGCGTCTTTTCATCGACCGCGAAGCCGTGGTTCTGGCTGGTGATGCTCACGCGGCCGTTGTCGAGGTCCTTCACCGGGTGGTTGGCGCCGTGGTGGCCGAACTTCATCTTGAAGGTCTTGGCACCGCTGGCCAGCGCCAGGATCTGGTGGCCCAGGCAGATGCCGAAGGTCGGCACGCCCGCTTCGACGATCTCGCGCGTGGCGGCGATGGCGTAGTCGCAGGGCTCCGGGTCGCCAGGGCCGTTGGACAGGAACACGCCGTTGGGCTTGAGCTTGAACACGTCGGAGGCCGGCGTCTGCGCGGGCACCACGGTGATCTTGCAGCCGCGCTCGCTGAGCATGCGCAGGATGTTGTACTTCACACCGAAGTCGTAGGCGACCACGTGGAAGCGCGGCGCGATCTGCTCGCCGTAGCCGAAGCCGAGTTGCCACTCGGTCTGCGTCCAGGCGTAGGGCGCGGTGGCCGAGACCACCTTGGCCAGATCGGTGCCGGCCATGTTCGGCGCGGCCTTGGCGGCGGCCAGGGCCTGCGCGCGGTGCGCCTCGGTGATCGATTCACCGGCCGGCAAGGCCAGGATGCAGCCGTTCTGCGCGCCGTGCGTGCGCAGGCGGCGCGTGAGCGCCCGGGTATCGAGGTCGGCGATGGCCACGGTGCCTTCGCGCTGAAGGTACTGCGAAAGCGTTTCGTTGCTGCGGAAGTTGGAGGCCAGCAGGGGCAGGTCTTTGATGATCAGGCCAGCGGCGTGGACGCGACTGGCTTCCACGTCTTCGGCATTGACGCCGGTATTGCCAATGTGCGGATACGTCAGCGTGACGATCTGCTGGCAGTAACTGGGATCGGTGAGGATTTCCTGGTAACCGGTGAGCGAGGTGTTGAACACCACCTCGCCCGTGGTCTGACCGGTGGCGCCAATGGAAACGCCTGTAAAGACCGTGCCGTCGGCGAGCGCGAGAAGGGCTTTCGGGTGGACGGGAAGCACGGAATTCTCCAGAGTGGGGTGGCAACGTCCTCGCGCCGGCGGCAGGTGCCGCGCAGGCTTCGCACCCGCCTCGCACCGGCCTGAGCCGGGGCAGAAACGGAGCCAAAACCTGGGGTGATGAGCCGGGGCGCGCAGGTGTTGCGCAGATTGCGGGTAAACCGTGGAATTATAGCCCGGGACCGTCGGCGAACCGGGGATTGACGCAGGCTATCGGGCTGAGCTTGCGTGCAGACAGATCGCGGCGGCGGCGGCCACGTTGAGCGACTCCTCCCCGCCGGGCTGCGCGATGCGCACGAAAGCCCCCGCCTGGGCCATCAGGGCATCGCCCACGCCCTGCCCTTCGTGGCCCAGAACCCAGGCACAGGGCCAGGGCAGGCGGGCCTGGTGCAGCCAATCGCCCTGATGGGAGCTGGTCACCAGCATCGGCACGTCCAGCGCCGCGAGATCGTCCGCCGCCAGGCCTTCGATCAGCCGCAGCCCAAAGTGCGCCCCCATGCCGGCACGCACGACCTTCGGGGACCACAGCGCAGCGGTGCCCTTGATCGCCAGCACCTGGGAAAAACCGAAAGCCGAGGCGCTGCGCAGGATGGAGCCCACGTTGCCAGCGTCCTGCAGCCGATCCAGCACCACGGTGGCCGTGCCGCCCTGCACCGCCGAGGTGGGCGGCAACGCCCACACAAAGCCCACACCGGCCGGCGACTCCAGGCCGCTGATCCCGGCCATCAGGGCGTCCGGCACGGTCACCACGTGATCGGCGGCATCGCGCAGGTCGTGCGGGGCCTGCGGCCAGAAGGACTCGGTGAACACCGCCGTCACCGGCCTGTGTCCGCGCGCCAGCAAGGCCCGGCAAAGGTGATCGCCCTCCAGCCAGACCTGACCCTGCTTGCGGTAGGCCGTGCCGTCCTGCGCCAGCAGGCGCAGGCGCTTGAGCAGCGGGTTGTCGCGCGATGTGATGGCCTGGGGCGAAGCCGTCATGGCTCGGCATCCTTGTCGGCAGCCGGCGTCACCAGGGCGCGGGCCACCGGCGCAAACGAACGCCGGTGCACGGCCAGGGCGCCATGCACCCGCAAGGCCTGCATGTGCTGCGCCGTTCCATAGCCCTTGTGCTGGTCGAACCCGTACTCGGGGTGCTGCAGGTGCAGTTCGCACAGCAGGCGATCCCGCGTGACCTTGGCCAGGATCGACGCGGCCGAAATCGAGGGCACCAGCGCGTCGCCCGACACAATGGCCTCGGCCAGCACGTCCAGCGTCGGCAGGCGGTTGCCATCCACCAGCACCTTGGCGGGCTTCAGGCGCAGGCCCAGCACCGCCCGGCGCATGGCCAGCATCGTGGCCTGCAGAATATTGAGCTGGTCGATCTCTTCCACCGAAGCCTGGGCCACGCTGCAGCACAGCGCCTTGGCGCGGATCTCGTCATACAGCTTCTCGCGCCGCAAAGCCGTCAGCTGCTTGGAATCCGCCAGACCCTTGATGGGCGCACGGTCGTCCAGGATGACGGCAGCAGCCACCACCGGCCCGGCCAGAGGGCCGCGCCCGGCTTCGTCCACGCCGGCCAGCAACCCGGGCACATCCCAGATCAGCGCGGCCTGCTCAGCCTTCAAGAACTTGTTCGATCGCATCGGTGGCCAGTTGGGCGGTATCTCGTCTCAGCGTGTGGTGCAGCTCGGTGAATCGCTGCTGCAGCGACGCGATTTTCGCAGGTGCGTCGAGCCAGTCCAGCACCGCCTGCGACAGCGCCTTGGGGGTGGCCGCGTCCTGCAGCAGCTCGGGCACCACGAACTCGCCGCAAAGGATGTTGGGCAAGCCCACCCAGGGCTGCAGTTGCTTGCGCCGCATGATCTGCCAGGACAGCCAGTTCATGTTGTAGGCGATCACCATGGGGCGCTTGAACAGCGCGGCTTCCAGCGTGGCCGTGCCGCTGGCGATCAGCGTCACATCGCAGGCGGCGAGCACCGCGTGGGACTGCCCCGGGATCACCGTCAACGCATCACCCAGGCCCGCCGCAAGGGCGGCGGCCTCGATGCGTTCACGCAACGCGGGCACCGCCGGCACCACGAACCGGATGCCCGGGCGCTCGCGCTTGAGGTGGGCGGCGGCCGCGAAAAAGCGGCTGACCAGGTATTGCACCTCCGATGCGCGGCTGCCCGGCAGGATGGCCACCACCGTGTCCTCTGCGCGCAGGCCGAGCCGGGCGCGCGCCGCCGCGCGGTCCGGCTCCATCGGAATCACATTGGCCAGCGGATGGCCGACATAGGTGGCGGCAATGCCATGCTGCGCCAGCAGATCGGGCTCGAAGGGAAAAATGCAGAGCACGTGATCGGCACTGCGCCGGATCTTGTCGACCCGGTCCGCCCGCCAGGCCCAGATGGACGGGCAGACGAAATGCACCGTGCGCACGCCACCGGCCTTCAGGCCGGCCTCCAGGTCGAGGTTGAAATCGGGCGCATCCACGCCGATGAACACGTCGGGGCGCGCCGTGGTCAGCAAGCGCTGCTGCAACTGGGCGCGAATGCCGACGATTTCGCGGTAGTGCCGCAGCACCTCGACATAGCCCCGCACCGCGAGCTTCTCACTCGGCCACCAGGCCTCAAAGCCTTGCGCGACCATTTGCGGGCCGCCGATGCCGAACGATTGGAGATCGGGCCAGCGCTGTTGGACGCCGCCCAGCAACAGGCCCGCGAGCAGATCGCCCGACGTCTCGCCCGCCACGAGGGCAAAACGCTTGGACGGGTTCATGCGAAGCTCAGCGGACGATGCCGCGCTGGGGCGACACCTGCCCGAGGAAGTCCAGCATCATGGCCACATCGGGTGCGGCCTCGGGCGTCTTGTCGGTCAGCCCGCGGATGCGGACCACCGCCTCATCGAGCTTGAGATCGTCCCGGTACAGCGCCTTGTGCATGGCCTTCACGGCCGAGATGCGCTCGGCAGAGAAGCCTCGGCGGCGCAGGCCTTCAAAGTTCATCGAGCGCGCCTGCGCGGGTTGCCCCTGGCACATCACGAACGGAGGCAGGTCGGCAAACAGCAGCGAGCACATGGCCGTCATGGCATGGGCGCCCACGCGCACGAACTGATGCACGACGGTGAAACCGCCGAGAATCACCCAGTCGTCCACCACCACATGACCGGCGAGCTGCGAGTTGTTGGCAAAGATGGTGTGGTTGCCCACCACGCAGTCGTGCGCCAGGTGCACGTAGGCCATGATCCAGTTGTCGTTGCCGACCTGGGTCACGGCCCGGTCGCCCGGCGAACCGATGTTGAAGGTGCAGAACTCGCGGATCGTGTTGCGGTCGCCGATGACCAGTTCGCAGGGTTCGCCCGCGTACTTCTTGTCCTGCGGAACGGCCCCCAGCGAGTTGAACTGGAAGATGCGGTTGTCGCGGCCGATGGTGGTGTGGCCCTCGATCACGCAATGCGCGCCGACCGTGGTGCCCGCACCGATCTTCACATGGGGGCCGATCACCGTGTACGGCCCGACGGCCACCGAGCTGTCGAGTTCGGCGGCAGGGTCGACCAGCGCCGTGGGATGGATCAAAGACACAGGCGCCCTCCCCTGCGCTCAGGCGATGGTGCGCATGGTGCACATCAGTTCGGCTTCGCAAGCCACCTGATCGCCCACGCGGGTCACACCCTTGAACTTGAAGATGCCGGCCTTGGCGCGCTCCAGGGTCACGTCCATGATGAGCTGGTCACCCGGCTCGACAGGGCGCTTGAAGCGTGCGCCGTCGATGCCCGCAAAGTAATACACCGTCTTGTCGTCGGGCGTGACGCCCATGGTGTCGAAGGACAGCAGGGCGGCGGCCTGGGCCATGGCCTCGAGCATGAGCACCCCCGGCATGACCGGGCGATGCGGGAAGTGGCCCACGAAGAACGGCTCGTTGATGGTCACGTTCTTCAGCGCCTTGATGCTCTTGCCCTTGTCCAGCTCCAGCACGCGGTCCACCAGGAGAATGGGGTATCGGTGCGGCAGCTGCTTGAGAATCTGGTGGATGTCCATCATGGCTTTGAATTGTTTTGAAGGGCTTGTTCGATCGCCTGCTCCGCGGCCTTGAGGCGCTCGCGCAGGCGGTTGAGCTGCTTGAGGGAAGCAGCGTTCTTTTCCCAGTTCGCATTGTCGTCGATGGGGAACATGCCGGTGTAATGCCCTGGCTTGAGCAGGGAGCGCGTGACCACCGAGGCCGCCGAGACATGCACACCGTCGGCCAGCCGCAGATGCCCGAGCACCACCGCTCCGCCGCCGATGGTGCAGTGCGCGCCGATGGTGGCACTGCCAGCCACGCCGACACAGCCGGCCATGGCGGTGTGCGCCCCCACGTGCACGTTGTGACCGATCTGGATCAGGTTGTCCAGCTTCACGCCGTCCTCGATCACGGTGTCGTCCAGCGCGCCTCGATCGATGCAGGTGTTCGCACCGATCTCCACGTCGTCGCCGATGCGCACCGCACCGAGTTGTTCGATCTTGATCCATTCGCCCTGATGAGGTGCGAAGCCGAAACCGTCGGCCCCGATCACCGCACCGGAATGCACCACGCCGCGCGCACCGATGACACACCGCTCGCCCAGCGTGACCCGGGGATGCAGCACGGTACCTTCGCCCACCTTCGCGCCGTCGCCCAGCACGGCGTGCGCACCGATCCGGGCGCCGCGGGCCAGATGAACATCGCGCCCCACCACCGCAAACGGACCCACGCTCGCGCCCTCGTCGACCTGCGCCGAGGGATGGATGCTGGCCAGGGGGTCAACGCCCGGTGCAGGCGCCGCTTCGTGCTGCCGCCGCCACCATTGGGTCAGCTTCGCAAAGTAGAGGTAGGGATCGTCCGAGACGATGCAGGCCCCACGCGCGAGGGCCCGGTCCAGCAAGGCCGGGGGAACGAGGAGCACGCCGGCGGCGGTGGTGTCGATCTGGCTCGCATAGCGCGCCTGAGCGACGAAGGCCAACTCCCCCGGGCCGGCCGTGGCCACAGGGGCCAGGCGGTGGATCAGCAGATCGGGTGCACCGTGACGTGTACCGCCCAGGGCTTCAACGATGTCGCCCAGTGGCCTCGACACGGGTAACCCTGCTGTGACTTACTTGCCGCCGTTCAAGCCGCTCAGCACCTTGTCGGTGATGTCGTGCTTGGGGTTGATGTACACGGCTTCCTGGATCACCAGGTCGTACTTCTCGGCCTCGGCGACCTGCTTGATCACGCGGTTGGCGCGCTCGAGCACGCTTTGCAGTTCCTCGTTCTTGCGCAGGTTGAGGTCTTCCTGGAACTCGCGTTGCTTGCGCTGGAAGTCGCGATCCTGCTCGACCAGCTGGCGCTGACGGTTCGTGCGCTGTGCATCAGGCAAGGTGGGGGATTCGCGCTCGAACTTCTCGGAGGCGGTCTTGAGCTGTGCGGCGAGGCCCTGGACTTCCTTCTCGCGCCGCGAGAATTCCTGCTCCAGCTTGGTCTGTGCCGCCTTGGCCAGGTTGGCTTCGCGGAAGATGCGGTCGGTGTTCACGAAACCGATGCGGAAGTCCTGCGCCGTGGCGGCAAAGGCCAGCAGGCCCAGCCCCGCAGCCATCAGGAAGCGTCGGTTGAAAATTCGGTAAAAAGTCTTCATCAAAAGGAGGTTCCGATCTGAAACTGGAATTTCTGGATTCTATCGCCTGTGAATTTCCGGATGGGGTTGGCGATGGCGAAGCGCAAGGGGCCGACGGGCGAGATCCAGCTCAGGCCCACGCCCACGGAAGCGCGCAAATCGGTGGCATTCGGACGGGTGTCATTTTCACCGTACACGTTGCCGACGTCTATGAACCCGAACATGCGCAGGGTGCGGTCATTGCCCGCCCCGGGGAACGGGGTGATGAACTCGGCGCTCAATGCCATGCTGCGGTTGCCGCCAATGTTGACCAGTTGACCTGCCTGGGCACCGGACATGATGGGCGAGGTGGGGCCCAGGGTACCCTGGTCAAAGCCGCGCACCGAACCGAGGCCGCCACCGTAGAAGTTCTTGAACAGCGGGAACGGGCGGCCGCCCAGGCCCTTGCCGTAGCCCAGCTCGCCGTTGAATGCGAGGGTGTACTGCTTGCTCAGCGGGATGTACTGCTGGATCTGGTAGCTGGCCTTGAGGTAGCGGGTGTCGCCGCCCACGCCCAGCTCGGTGTTGAAGCGCTGCAAGCGGCCCTGGGTGGGCACCAGGGCACTGTCGCGGCCATCGCGGGACCAGCCGATCGTCAGGGGCACCGAGGTGCTGCTTTCACCGAAGGTGTTCGAGTACAGCTGGTAGGCCTGGGGCAGACCGGTACCGGGCTCGATCTTGGTCTGTTCGACGCCGATGCCGAAGAACACCGTGTCCTGCTCGGTGAAGGGCACACCGAACTTCACGCTCACGCCCGGGGTGACAAGGCGGTAATCACCGCCCTGCTCCGTGTACGGCGTGGTCGTGCGGTAGTAGGCGTCGAAGCTGCGCGACACGCCATCCGGTGTGAAGTACGGGTCCACCGTGCTCACCACGATCTGGCGGTTGTAGTCGCTGGTGTTGACATCCACCCCCAGGTAGTTGCCGGAGCCGAACACGTTTTCCTGGCGGATGCCAGCGATGATCGAGAGCTTGTCGGCCTGGGAGTAGCCGGCACCCAGCGTCAGGTTGCCAGTGGGCTTCTCGGCCACGGTGATGGTCATGTCCACCTGGTCGGGCGTGCCCGGCACCGGCTGGGTATCGACTTCCACCGAGGTGAAGAAACCCAGGCGGTCGACCCGGTCGCGCGACAGGCGGATGCGGTCGCTGTCGTACCAGGCCGATTCCAGTTGGCGGAATTCGCGGCGGATGACTTCGTCGCGGGTGCGGTTGTTGCCTTCCACGTTGATGCGGCGCACGTACACGCGGCGCGCGGGCTGGGCTCGCAGCACGAAGGCCACCTGCTTGTTCACCCGATCGATGTCGCGCGTGGCCTCGACCTGGGCGAACGCATAGCCGAAGGCACCGAAGTAGTCGGTGAAGGCCTTGACGGTGCTGGACTCGTCTTCCGCGTTGTAGGCCTCGCCGGCTCGCAGCGTCACGAGCGACTTGAACTCCTCTTCCCGCCCCAGGTACTCGCCCTCCAGCGCCACCGACTTGACGACGTAGCGATCGCCTTCGGTGATGTTCAGGGTGATGGACATGCTCTCCTTGTCCGGCGAGATCGCGACCTGGGTGGAGTCGACGCGGAATTCGAGGTAGCCGCGCGTGAGGTAATAGGAACGCAGGGTTTCGATGTCGGCGTTGAGCTTGGCGCGCGCATAACGATCGGACTTCGTGTACCAGCTCAGCCAGCCGCCGGTGTCGAGGTCGAACAGGTTGCGCAGCGTCGACTCCGAGAACGCCTTGTTGCCCACGATGCGGATTTCGCGGATCTTGGCCACATCGCCTTCGATCACGTTGAAATTGAGGTTGACGCGGTTGCGCTCGCCCGGGGTCACGGTGGTGACGACCTGCGAGGCGTACATGCTGCGGTTGATGTACTGGCGCTTGAGCTCCTGCTCCGCGCGATCCGCCAGCGCCTTGTCGAACGGCCGGCCTTCGGTCAGGCCGATGTCGCGCAAGGCCTTCTTCAGCACGGCTTCGTCGAACTCCTTGATGCCGGAAAAGCTGACGTCTGCGACGGTCGGCCGCTCCTCGACGATCACCACCAGCACGTCGCCGTTGACCTGCAGCCGCACGTCACTGAACAGCCCGAGGCCGAACAGGGAGCGGATAGCGGTCGAACCCTTGTCGTCGTTGTACTGGTCACCGATGCGGAACGGCAGCGACGCGAACACCGTCCCCGGCTCGACACGCTGCAAGCCTTCGACACGGATGTCACGCAGGGTGAAGGGGTCCACAGCCCAGGCAGGCAGGGCCGAAAGAAGGGCTGTCGCGAGCGCAGAAAAAGTCAGGCCGCGAAGTCCGAAGGATTTTGTTTTCATGGAAAAGAAGCGTTCAGCCAGCCAGGCGGGCCACATCATTGAACAAGGCGACGGACATGAGCGCCATGAGAACCACGACACCCCCTCGCTGCAGGCGCTCCATCCAGACGTCAGACACGCTGCGCCCAGTGACACCCTCCCAAAGATAATACATCAGGTGCCCCCCATCGAGGACCGGCAGCGGCAGCAGGTTGAGCACGCCCAGACTCACGCTGATCAAGGCGAGAAACAGCAGGTAAGAGGTGATGCCGAGGCTGGCCGATTTGCCGGCGTAGTCGGCGATCGTGAGGGGACCGCTGAGGTTCTTGACCGACGCTTCGCCGATGAGCATGCGCCCCATCATCTTGAGCGTCAGCCACGACACCTCCCAGGTCCGGACCACGCCGTTGACGAGGCCGTCGACCGGGCCGTGCCGCACGGTCGTCATCTCCGGCATGGCGCCGATGTAGGCCCCGACACGGCCGATCCAGACACCGGACTGTTGCTCGGGCATGGGCCGGACCACCAGGGTCAGCAATTGTCCGCCGCGCGAGACTTCCCACCGCTGCTCGACCGGCTCGCCGGCCGGGCCGGTGGCCGCACGGATCAGGGCGCGCAGGCTTTGCCCGTCGCCCAGCGGCTGGTCGTTGACCCGGCGCACCAGGTCCCCTTCCCGCAGGCCGGCCGCGGCGGCGGCGCCGCCCTCCATCACTTCGCCCACCACCGGCGCACTCCAGGGGCTGGTGATGCCGATGCGCTGGAACAGGGCCGCATCGGCCTCTCGCACATCCAGCTGGCTCAGCGGCAGCGTCACCGGGCGCGTGGCATCGCCTTCGCGCGAAGACACCCACAGGGTCATGTCCTCGCTCGACAGCGCCGCCTGCGTCAGGCGCCAGCGCAGGTCCTCGAACGACGCGACCGCACTGGCCTCGGCGTCGGCCGCGGCGGTCTGCGCCACCCACTCACCACCCCTCAAACCGGCGCGCTCGGCGATCGAACCCGCCACGGGGCTGGCCAGCACCGGCTTGGGCTCCTCCACGCCGGTCCAGTTGACGAGCGCGTAGATCGCGATCGCCAGCAGCAGGTTGGCGGCCGGGCCGGCCGCCACGATGGCGGCGCGCGAACGCAGCGGCTGGGTGTTGAAGGCCAGGTGGCGCTCGGCCGGATCGACCAGGGCCTCACGCTCGTCGAGCATGCGCACATAGCCCCCCAGGGGCAAGGCGCAGAGCACGAATTCCGTCGGACTGCCCTTCTTGCGCCAGGTCAGCAGCGGTTTGCCGAAGCCGACCGAGAAACGCAGCACTTTCACACCGCAAGCCACGGCCACCCGGTAGTGGCCGTACTCATGCACGGCGATCAGCAGACCAAGGGCCACGACAAAGGCGACGAGTGTGAGCATGGCGGGATCGGTTGAGAGGTGAACGGACGGGGCTCCGACCGTCTGGCCATCAAGCGGCCAGGCGGTCGACCTGGACTTGCGCGATGGCGCGCGTTTCCGCGTCGATCGCCAGCAAGTCGCCCAGGCCCTGGGGCTTCGAGGGGCTCAGGGCCTGCAAAGTTGCATGGTTGACGGCGTGGATCTGGTCGAACCGCAAACGACGGTCCAGAAAGGCCGCCACGGCCACCTCGTTGGCGGCGTTGAGCACCGCCGTCGTGCCAGTCGGGCCTGCCAAGGCATCCCAGGCCAGGCGCAGACCGGGAAAGCGCCGGTCGTCGGGCTTCTCGAAACTCAGCGCCCCCAGCGAGGCGAAGTCCAGGGCAGCCGCGCCGGAAACGATGCGCTCCGGCCAGGACAGGCCGTAAGCAATGGGCCCGCGCATGTCCGGCGTGCCGAGCTGGGCCACCACGGAGCTGTCGGTGTACTGCACCATGGAATGGATCACGCTCTGCGGGTGGATCACCACCTCGATCTGCGAGGCAGGCAATCCGAAAAGATAGCAAGCCTCGATGACTTCGAGTGCCTTGTTCATCATGGTGGCCGAATCCACCGAGATCTTGCGCCCCATCACCCAGTTGGGGTGCGCGCAGGCCTGTTCCGGCGTCACCTCGTGCAAGGTGCCCGGGTCGCGCGTGCGGAAGGGGCCGCCGGACGCGGTGAGCACGATCTTGTCGACCCGGCGCGACCAGGTCGCGGGATCCTCCGGCAGCGACTGGAACACCGCCGAATGCTCGCTGTCGATCGGCAGGAGCGTCGCGCCCCCATTTCGCACCGCCTGCATGAACAGCTCGCCCCCGACCACCAGGGCTTCCTTGTTGGCCAGCAGCAGCTTCTTGCCGGCCTGTGCGGCGGCCAGGCTGGGGGCAAGACCGGCGGCGCCGACGATGGCCGCCATCACGGCATCCACCGCCGGATCGGCGCTGACGTCGCACAAGGCCTGCGCGCCCGACAACACCTCGACCGACAGGCCCAGCTCACGCACGCGGTCGGCCAGCTGCTGCGCGTGGGCCGGGCTGGCCATCACGGCATAGCGCGGCGCAAACCGCTGGCACTGCGCCAGCATCGCCTCCACCTGCGTGGCGGCGGTCAAGGCAAACACGGTGTAGCGGTCCGGATGGCGTGCGATCACATCCAGCGTGCTGACACCGATCGAGCCTGTCGAGCCCAGGATGGTGATGGCTTGGGAGCGGGTCATGGATTCAGACGGTGATGAGCATCATGGCCAGCGGCAGCACGGGCAACAGGGCATCGACCCGATCCAGCACGCCCCCGTGGCCGGGGAGCAGTTGGCTGGAGTCCTTGGCGCCGGCACTGCGCTTGACCAGCGACTCGACCAGATCGCCGACCACGCTCATGGCCACGAGGAAGACCAGCGACAGCACGGCGAGCATGGGGCCCAGCGCCCAGAGCCGCGCATACAGGCTCGCGCCCTGCCCGTCGGCCCAGAGCCAGCAGGCCGCCAGCAGAAACACCCCCAGCAGGCCGCTGATGGCGCCTTCCCAGCTCTTGCCCGGGCTGATGGCAGGGGCCAGCTTGCGCCGCCCGAAGGCCTTGCCGCCGAAGTACGCGGCGATGTCGGCCATCCAGACCAGCAACAGCACCGACAGCAGAAACTCCAGTCCCACGAGACGGGCGTGCACCATCGCGAGCCAGGCACAGGCAATGAGCACCAGGCCCACCGGAAGGCGCAGGCCGACGGGCCAGGCGCCCCACCCTTTGACGCCGCGCCCCAGCATCACCACGGCGAGCAGCACCCAGGCGGCCCCCACGGTCAGCCAGAGCGGGCGCAACGTGAGGCTCAAACCGCCGGCCCACCAGACCAGGGCCATCAGGACCCCCAGGCCGAAGCCAAGACCCAGCGACAGGGAAGAACCACAGCCATTGAGGCGGGCCCACTCCCAGCCGCCCGCCACGATCAGCAGCAGGGTCAGGGCAGCGAACGGCTCGATCGATGGGTAAAACAGGGCGGGAAGCAGGACGGCCAGCAACAGCAAGGCCGTGATGATGCGCTGCTTAAGCATGTCGCTGGCTCATTGCCGCCGCCTCGGGTTCCACCTCGGCCCGTTGCTCGGCGGTTTGGCCAAAGCGGCGCTCGCGCCGCGCGAATTCGACCAGTGCGCGGTCCAGTTCAGCCGCATCGAAATCGGGCCACAGGCAGTCGGTGAACAGCAGCTCGGTGTAAGCCGACTGCCAGAGCAGGAAGTTGCTGATGCGCAGCTCGCCGCCGGTTCGGATCAGGAGGTCCGGGTCGTCCACATGCGCCAGGGCCATCGCGCCCGACAGGCTTTCCTCGGTGATCTCCACCCCTTGCTGGGCCAGGCGCCGGGCCGCCTGGGCGATGTCCCAGCGCCCGCCGTAGTTGAAGCACACGTTCAAGACCAGGGTGCGGTTGTGCGCGGTCTCGCGCTCGGCCGCTTCAAGCCCCTGCACGACCCGCGCAGAAAGGCCGCCCCGGTTGCCCGGGAAATGCAACTGCACGCCGCTCTTCTTGAGGCTGGGCACCTCGCGCGACAGCGCCATGGCCAGCAAGTCCATGAGACCGGACACTTCCTCCACCGGGCGGTTCCAGTTCTCGGAAGAGAACGCGAAAACGGAGAGCACCCCCACACCGCGCTCGATGCACGCCTTGACCACCTCGCGCAAGGCATCCACGCCCTGCTTGTGCCCGGCCGCCCGGGGCAACCAGCGCTTCTGGGCCCAGCGGCCGTTGCCATCCATGACGATGGCCACATGGCCTGGCAGCTTCGCCGGCACGGGGGTGGGTGTTGCAGCAGAAGACGCCATGGCGATCGGTGGGGAGGGGACGGATCAGACCGCCAGGATGTCTTGCTCTTTGGACGCCACCAGACGGTCCACCTCGGCAATCATGCGGTCGGTGAGTTTCTGGATGTCCTCCTGCGAGCGGCGATCGTCGTCTTCGGACGCCAGCTTTTCCTTGACCAGCTTCTTCACGGACTCGTTGGCATCGCGCCGCAGGTTGCGGATCGCGATCTTGGCCGCTTCGCCGTCGCCGCGCACGACCTTGGTGAGTTCCTTGCGCCGCTCTTCGGTCATGGGCGGCATGGGCACACGGATCAGATCGCCCTGGCTCGAGGGATTCAGGCCCAGGTCCGACTCGCGGATGGCCTTCTCGATCTTGGCGCCCATGCCCTTTTCCCAGGGTGCCACGCCGATGGTGCGGGCGTCCAGCAGCGTCAGGTTCGCAACCTGGGACAGCGGCAGCATGGAGCCGTAGTACTCGACATGCACCGTGTCCAGCAGCGCCGGGTTGGGCCGGCCGGTGCGCACTTTTGTCAAACCGTTCTTGAGCGCTTCCACCGATTGAAGCATCTTGTGCTCAGCGGTTTTGCGGATGTCGTCGGTGCTCATGAAAACTCCTAATGCAGCGGGAAATGGAATGCCGTGTCGGGCTCAGACGTGAACTAGCGTGCCCTCGTCGTCCCCCTGCACCACTTTGCGCAATGCGCCGGGCTTGAAGATCGAGAACACCTTCACGGGCAGCTTCTGGTCGCGGCACAGCGCAAACGCGGTGGCATCCATCACCTGCAGGTTCTTGCTCATGGCCTCGTCGAACGAGATGGTGGCGTAACGCGTGGCGCTCGGGTCCTTGTTCGGGTCGGCGGAGTACACGCCATCGACCTTGGTGGCCTTGAGCACGATCTCGGCGCCGATCTCGGCGCCGCGCAGGGCCGCGGCCGTGTCGGTGGTGAAGAAGGGGTTGCCGGTGCCGGCAGCGAAGACCACGACCTTGCCCTCTTCGAGGTACTGCAGGGCCTTGGGGCGCACATAGGGTTCGACCACCTGCTCGATGGCGATCGCCGACATCACGCGGGCGACCAGGCCGGCCTTGTCCATGGTGTCGGCCAGCGCCAGCGAGTTCATCACCGTGGCCAGCATGCCCATGTAGTCGGCGGTGGCGCGGTCCATGCCGACCGATCCACCGGCCACACCGCGGAAGATGTTGCCGCCGCCGATGACGATGGCCACCTGGACGCCCAGGCGGGTGACTTCGGCGATTTCTTCCACCATGCGCACGATGGTGGCCCGATTGATGCCGAAGGCATCATCGCCCATGAGGGCCTCTCCCGACAGTTTCAGCAGAATCCGTTTGTAGGCAGGCATGAGACGACTTTCAGGAATTCAAAAAACAAAGATTCAACCGGCAAGTGTAGCGAGGAGCCCGCGACCACCCGCCGTTTCGAGGCGTAAATAAGCCCCATACGGCACAACGGGCCTTGCGGCCCGTTGTCTCATCCAGTCAAGGCAGGATCAGGCGCCCTTGGCGGCCGCCACTTGCGCAGCAACTTCCGCCGCGAAGTCGTCGACCTTCTTCTCGATGCCTTCGCCGACCACGTACAGGGTGAAGCCCTTCACGTTGGTGCCGGCTGCCTTGAGCATGGCGCCCACGGTCTGCTTGCCGTCGGCGGCCTTCACGAAGACCTGGTCGAACAGCGACACTTCCTTGAGGTACTTCTGCACGGAGCCTTCCACCATCTTGGCGACGATGTCGGCGGGCTTGCCCGATTCAGCGGCCTTGGCGGCAGCGACCGAACGCTCGCGCTCGATCAGCTCGGCAGGCACATCGGCCGAGGTCAGCGACACCGGCTTCATGGCGGCCACGTGCATGGCGACGTCCTTGGCGGCCGCGGCATCGCCGTCGAACTCCACCACCACACCGATGCGGGTGCCGTGCAGGTAGCCGGCGAGCTGGCCACCGTTGGCCCAGCGCTTGAAGCGGCGGAAGGACATGTTCTCGCCGATCTTGCCGATCAGGCCCTTGCGCACGTCTTCCAGGGTCGGGCCGAAGCCGTCCTGGCTGTAGGGCAGCGCGCCCAGCGCGTCCAGATCGGCGGGGTTGTTCTCGGCCACCAGCTTGCTCGCCGCATTGGCCAGCGCCAGGAAGCTGTCGTTCTTGGTGACGAAGTCGGTTTCGCAATTGACTTCGATCAGGGCGCCGGTGGTGCCGCTGATGAAGCTGGTGACGACGCCTTCGGCGGTCACGCGGCTGGCGGCCTTGCCGGCCTTCGTGCCCAGCTTGACGCGCAACAGCTCTTCCGCCTTGGCCATGTCGCCATCGGCCTCGGTCAGGGCTTTCTTGCACTCCATCATGGGTGCGTCGGTCTTGGCGCGCAGTTCGGCGACCATGCTTGCGGTAATTGCCATTTCAGTTTCTCCATTCGCCGTTGCGCCCCGGCGGGCCGAACGGTCAGTTTCAATGATCGGGTTGCATTATGAAAAAGGGGCTACACGAGCCCCTCTTTCATGCAAGAGTCACGCTCAGGCGGAAGCCGCGTCCTTGACTTCCACGAACTCGTCGGCAGCGGGAGCAGCCTTGACCGATTCGGTCACGGCATTGCTGCGGCCTTCGATGATGGCGTCGGCGATGCCACGGGCGTACAGGGCCACGGCGCGGGCCGAGTCGTCGTTGCCGGGGATGACGTAGTCAATGCCCACAGGCGAGTGGTTGGTGTCGACCACGCCCACCAGCGGGATGCCCAGCTTCTGGGCTTCGAGCACGGCGATCTTGTGGAAGCCCACGTCGATGATGAAGATGGCGTCGGGCAGCGCGTTCATGTCCTGAATGCCGCCGATGTCCTTCTCGAGCTTTTCCATTTCGCGAGCAAACATCAGCTGCTCTTTCTTGGTCATGCTGTCCAGGCCGGCTTCCTTCTGGGCTTGCATGTCCTTCAGGCGCTTGATGGAGGTCTTGACCGTCTTGAAGTTGGTCAGCATGCCGCCGAGCCAACGCTGGTCCACGAAAGGCACGCCAGCGCGGCGGGCTTCCTGGGCCACGATGTCGCGCGACTGGCGCTTGGTGCCCACCATCAGGATGGTGCCGCGGTTGGCGGAGAGCTGGCGCACGAACTTGGCGGCCTCTTCAAACAGGGGCAGCGTCTTTTCGAGGTTGACGATGTGGATCTTGTTGCGGTGGCCGAAGATGTACGGAGCCATCTTGGGGTTCCAGAAGCGGGTTTGGTGACCGAAATGGACACCGGCTTCCAGCATTTCGCGCATGGAGATAGACATGAATTCACTTTCCAGAGGTTGAGTCTAAAATCCAGCCCCGATCACCTGTGCATTGGCGGGCCGTTGACGGCCCCGGTGCTTCAGGCAACACCCGGTTGGGCTGGTTTGCGATTTCGCTCTGCAGGGACGACTTGAACGGAATGTTCCAGCCCGTCTTCTGCAAAGCCTGTCGATTATAGCAGTCCGACCGATCCCGTCCTCCTTTCGCATTCTGGAACCGCGCCCGCCCGGGAATCGCATCCAGGGTGCTTCTGCGCCACGTTCCATGCCCGATGCCCCGCTGACTGTCGAGACCCCACGCCTCATGATCCTCGCCGGAGGGATATCTTGAAGATCGCGGTGGTGGGCGCGGGCGTGATTGGCACCACGACCGCGTTCGAGCTGACGCGAGACGGCCATCAAGTCACGGTGTTCGAGCGCCGCAGCACCGTCGCCGAGGAGGCCAGCTTTGCCAGCGGCGCCCTCGTCGCACCAGGGTGGACCGCACCCTGGCTGCAGCCCGAGCGCAGCCTGAGCAAGCCCTGGACCGCCCGGCACGGGGGATTGAAACTGGCCCGGATGCCCCGGGGCGGTGAGTGGCGATGGCTCTGGCGCTGGTTGCAGGCCGGCCAGGGTCCGCGCCAGGCCGAACACCACCGGCAGGTGCACCAATGGGTGCAGTACAGCCAGCAGCGCATGCTCGCGATCACGGAGGAGCAGAGTCTGGAGCACGACCGCAGCCAGGGCATGCTGGTGCTCTGGCGCCATGCGCGCGAAGCGGAGCAGGCCCGCCCCGCCCTGCAGCAGATGAAGGATCTCGGCATCGCCTGCCGCGAGCTCTCCGCCGACCAGGCTCGCGCGCTGGAACCGGCCCTGAACCCTGAAACACCGCTGCACGGCGCCGTCGAACTGGGCGGGGAAGCCGCTGCCAACTGCCGGGAGTTCGCCATTGCGATCCGCGTGGAAGCCCAGCAACTGGGCTGCCACTTCGGGTTCGGCACCACAGTGGAGGCCATTGAAACCCTCGGCCCGACCGGCGGCGTGAACCTGAGGGTCTCCCATGCCGCCACCCCGGGGAGCAGCGAGGTGCAACGATTCGACGCGGTGGTCGTGTGCGCGGGTGTGCACAGTGCGCGCCTGTTGCACCCGCTCAGCCTGCGCCTGCCCTTGCAGCCGGTGTACAGCCACTCTCTCAGTGCCGCCGTGCGCGAGCCGCTGGATGCGCCGCTGTCGGCGGTGCTGGACCCGGCCCACGGCATCTCGATCGCTCGCCTCGGCCAGCGGATCCGCGTGGCGGGCGGCAGCGAGTTCGGCGCCGAACCCGGCCAGCTGTCGAAGCTCACGCTCAAGCGGCTCTATGCGGTGTTGGCCGACTGGTTTCCGGGCGCGGTGCGCCTGGGCGGCCCTCGGGGCAGCGTGCAGGAATGGCAAGGCGCACAGGCCACCCTGCCCGACGGCCCTCCCTTGTTGGGCGCCACCCGCCTGCCAGGCGTGTGGGTGAACGTCGGTCACGGCGCCGCGGGCTGGGCCATGGCCTGCGGCACGGCACGGGCCCTGGCAGATCAACTCGCGGGGCGGGCCACCGAGCTCGACACCGCCGGCGCTTCGCCCCAGCGCCTCGGCCTCTAAGACAGTCGCCAACCATGTTGAAATGCGCATGAAGCGCGCCGGGCCAGCCTGGGCCGACGCCCCATCTTCAAAAGGAGCGAGACCTTGGTCATGCGCAGTTTCACGCCGGCCACTTCCTTGCGCCCGGTGTCCGGCGGCGGCCGCGAAGCCTTGTACGGCTGCGCCGCCACCCGCCAGATCGAACAACAGGCCGCGGCCAGCCTCCCCCACCACACCCTGATGTCGCGCGCCGGCCTGGCGGTCGCACGGCTCGCCCGCGCCCTGGCGCCGCATGCCCGCTGCATCTGGGTCGCCTGCGGCCCGGGCAACAATGGCGGTGACGGTCTGGTCGCAGCCACCCACCTGCATCAATGGGCGCAGGAACGGGGAGCTGCACCTGAAGTGATCGTGACGCACGCGCTGCAGGACGAGGCCCGGATGCCGGCCGATGCACGCCAGGCGCTGCACGCAGCGCGCGCCGCAGGCGTGCCTTTCAGCCCCCAGCCGCCGGCACACTTCGACCTCGCCATCGATGCCCTGCTTGGCATTGGCGCGCAAAGGGCTTTCGAGGGGACGCTCGCCCAGTGGCTGGGCATGCTGCGCGCCAGTGCCCAGCCTGTGCTCTGCGTTGATCTCCCCAGCGGGCTGGACGCCGACACCGGCGTGTTGGCGACCCTGACAGCGGGCGCAACCGGACTGCCCGGCCCGCGCCACACCTTGTCCCTGCTCACCCTCAAGCCAGGCCTGTTCACCGGCGCCGGACGCGACGCCTGCGGTGGTGTCTGGTTCGACGACCTCGGCGCCGAACCTGCGCCCGAGGTGCCGGTGAGTGCCTGGCTGGCCGGCCGGCCCCCCTCGACGGGGGCGCGGCCTCACGCCAGCCACAAGGGCAGCTTCGGCGACGTGCTGGTGCTGGGCGGCCAGGGCATCGCGGCGCAGGGGGCGGGCATGACCGGGGCGGCCGTGCTCGCGGCCCGGGCAGCCCTGCACGCCGGCGCCGGGCGCGTGTTCGTCGGCCTGCTCGAAGGGGACGCGGCCCATCCGACGCATTGGGACCCGGTCTGCCCGGAGCTCATGTTCCGCCGACCGAAGCGGTTGCTGGAGCCCGGTGCCCTGGAGGGGGCCAGCGTCGTGTGCGGCTGTGGCGGCGGCACATCGGTGGCCGCCCTGCTCCCTCGCGTACTTTCGGCCGCACCGACCCTGGTGCTCGACGCCGACGCGCTCAACGCCATCGCCGCCGACAGCGCGCTGCAGACCCAGCTCGGCCACCGCCACAGCCACGGCTGGACGACGGTCCTGACCCCTCACCCGCTGGAAGCCGCGCGCCTGCTGGGCAGCAGCACCCAGGCGGTCATGCTCGATCGCCTGCGGGCCGCGCAGGCGCTGGCCGATCGCTTTGGAGCGTTCTGCGTGCTCAAAGGCTCGGGCTCGGTCCTGGCCACGCCGGGCGAAGCACCGCTGATCAACGCCAGCGGCAACGCCGCTTTAGCCACTGCCGGCACGGGCGACGTGCTCGCCGGCATGATCGGCAGCGCGATCGCGCCCGCGGGCCTTTCAGGGGATCGGCTGCAGGACCGGATCGCCGCAGCGGTGCACCAGCATGGCTGGCTGGCCGATCATTGGGAAGACGACATCGCCCGAGGCCTCACGGCCAGTCGCCTGGCCGCGCGGGTTCGCCCACCGACTTGAAAAGGCCAATCAGCCCAGCAGCATCAGGCCGACCTGCAGCAGGATGATCACCACCAGCACCGACAGGTCCACCCCGCCGATCAGGGGCACCACCCGGCGCACCGGCCGAAGAATGGGCGCGCACAGGCGATCGAGCGTGCCCAGCACCGGCGATTGCGGCTGCACCCACGACAGGATGGCGTAGCCGATCAACAGGATCATCAGGCCCTGCAACAGGGTGCGCACCAGAAGCCTCACGGCCATGGTGACGACGATCGTCACCACGGCGGCGGGCGAGCCGGGCGCAGCGGAAACGCTCGCCGCCAGCAACCACCACAGGACACCGAAGGCCAGTGCGAGCACCAAGGCCGCGAAAAGACTGCCCCAATCGATGCGGCTCTGCGCGAGCGAGCGTGGCAACGCCCGGCGCAACGGTGCCACCAGCCAGTCCGTCACAGCGATCGCGAAACGCCCCGGCTGCCCCGACATGTTGATGCGCAAGTGGTTCATCCAGGCACGCAGCAGCGCCGCCGCCACCAGAAAAAAGAAAAAGGTTTCAAGCAGGAAGAAAAGAATGCGCATGGCGTGGGAACGGCGGAGGACGAAGGAACAGAGTTTAGGCTCAGGCGCCCAGGCGCAACGGCGCCCGTGGCGTGCGCGGATCGGGCTCATACCCAGCGGCCAGCCGCTCCAGCGCCGCAGCCCGCGAGGCTTCCAGGAAATCCAGCATGATCGGCGAGCTGTCGGCCAGCGCGTCGCGCCCATGGTGGAACTCCGGGTGCCATTGCACCCCCCGCGCATAGGTGCCACCGGTCCAGCGGATGGCCTCCACCATGCCGTCCAGCGTGGACACCGCCTCCACCACCACGCCCTTGCCCAGCTCCGCCACAGCCTGGTGGTGGATGCTGGTCACCCGCAACTGCGAGGCGTTCGGGTACAGCCTGGTCAACGCCGTGCCCTGAAGAAAGGTCACGTCGTGCTCCAGTTGGTCGTACAGGTCGGTGTCCACGTGGGCATGGGCGGCCGGGCACTGGGTGGCGATGTCCTGGTACAGCGTTCCGCCGAACGCCACATTGAGCAACTGGGCGCCGCGACACACACCCAGCACCGGTTTCTTCTGGGCGAGAAAGGTCCGCAGCAAGGCCAGTTCATAACGGTCGCGCACCACGTCGCCCTGCCAACGCGGGTCCATCGGCACCTGTCCGTAGGTCTGGGGCGCCACATCGGCCCCGCCTTGCAACACCAGGGCGTCCAGCTCCTGCACCACCTGCTCCACCTTGAGGTGGCGTGCCGCGTGTTTGCTGTCGTGCGCCACGGCCGGCACCATGAAAGCGACCGCCCCGTGCTCCATGATCCAGTGGGCGAGCGACTGTTCGATGTATTGCAGGATCTTGTTGCGAAACCCCAGCTCCTGCGGCGCCTGATGCAGCAGGCGCGCCGAGACGCCGATGCGCAAGGCCCGGTCGATGGGCACCGCCGCGGGCTCGCGCCGGCGCGCCACAGTGGCCCTGGGCGGCTTGTCCGCAGGGCTCTTGGTCAGGGCAGCGGCGCGGGGCATGGAGAGGCCTTGTGCCAGCGGCTCAGCGCCGGTTCTTTCGCGAAGGACTCGCCGTGCCACGGGCGCCGCCGCCCCGCGCGCCCTTGTCCTTTTTGCCGGCCGCCTTGCGCACCGCCGCCTTGACCTCCATGGGCGGCACCTGCGCATGGCGGCCCTGCGGGGCACCCTCGCTGCGGCTGCGGCGCGCCTTGCCCGCCCGTGCCGGCGGCGCCTGGTTGTCAGACGCCGGCGACATGCCCGTCTTGTCGCGCATCGCGCGCAACACGAGGTCGTCGTTGTCACTGACCAGCCGGAAGTCGATGCGCCGGC
Source organism: Hydrogenophaga sp. GW456-12-10-14-TSB4 (assembly GCF_059424305.1). Classification (NCBI taxonomy): domain Bacteria; kingdom Pseudomonadati; phylum Pseudomonadota; class Betaproteobacteria; order Burkholderiales; family Comamonadaceae; genus Hydrogenophaga; species Hydrogenophaga sp. GW456-12-10-14-TSB4. The sequence continues at coordinate 27,780 of NZ_JBWKZH010000036.1, forward strand.
CATCCAGATCGACCCGGCTCACCTGCACCTTCACCCGCGTGCCCAGCGCATAGCGGATGCCGGTGCGCTCGCCGCGCAATTCCTGGCGCGCCTCGTCGAACCGGAAGTACTCGCCGCCGAGCTCGGTGATGTGCACGAGGCCCTCGACATACATCGCGTCGAGCGTGACAAACAGGCCGAAGCTCGTGACCGCGGTCACCACGCCGCTGAACTCCTCGCCCAGGTGCTCCCGCATGTACTTGCACTTGAGCCAGGCCTCCACATCGCGGCTGGCCTCGTCGGCGCGGCGCTCGTTGGCGCTGCAGTGCAGACCCGCGGCCTGCCAGGCCAGCGTATCGGCCGAGGGCTTCTTCACGGGCTCGCCTGCCACCGGCGGCCGCACGCGGCTGGCCAGGCGCTTGCTGAGCTTGGCATGCGCCTCGCCCGGCGTGGGCAGGTTCGGCAACTCGTAGCGCTTGCGCGCCAGGATGGCCTTGATCACGCGGTGCACCAACAGGTCCGGGTAACGACGGATCGGGCTCGTGAAGTGGGTGTAGGCCTCGAACGCCAGACCGAAATGGCCGCTGTTGACGGGCGTGTAGATCGCCTGCTGCATGGAGCGCAGCAGCATGGTGTGGATCTGCTGCGCCTCGGGGCGGTCCTTCGTGGCGTTGGCGATCGCCTGGAAATCGCCCGGCTTGGGGTTGTCGCCGATCGTCTGCGACACGCCCATGGCTTTGAGGTAATTGCGCAGGATCTCCTGCTTCTCCGGCGTCGGGCCCTCATGCACCCGGAACAGGCCGGTGTGCTTGCCCTGCTGGATGAAATCGGCCGAGCACACGTTGGCCGCGAGCATGGCCTCCTCGATCAGTTTGTGCGCATCGTTGCGGGTGCGCGGCACGATCTTTTCGATGCGGCCCGACTCGTCGCACACGATCTGCGTCTCGGTGGTTTCGAAGTCCACCGCACCGCGTTCGCCGCGCGCGGCGAGCAAGGCCCGGTACACGTCGTGCAGGTTCAGCAGATAAGGCACGAGCGCCTTGCGCTGCGCCGCCTCGGGCCCGCGCGTATTCTGCAGGATGGCCGCCACCTCGGTGTAGGTGAAGCGTGCGTGGCTGAACATCACCGCCGGGTAGAACTGGTAGGCATGCACCTCGCCCTTGGCGTTGACCAGCATGTCGCACACCATGCACAGGCGCTCGACGCCGGGATTCAGCGAGCACAGGCCGTTGGAGAGCTTCTCCGGCAGCATGGGGATCACGCGGCGGGGGAAGTAGACCGAGGTGGCACGGTCGTAGGCATCGACGTCGATCGGCGAGCCGGTCTCCACGTAGTGGCTCACGTCCGCGATCGCGACCAACAGGCGCCAACCCTTGCCCTTGCCGACCTTGGCCGGCTCGCAATACACCGCGTCGTCGAAGTCGCGCGCGTCTTCGCCGTCGATCGTCACCAGCGGCACATCGCGCAGATCGACGCGGTGCTTGTGGTCGGCGGCGCGCACGTGGTCCGGCAGCGCGCGCGCCTGCGCCAGCGCGGCGTCGGAGAACTCATGCGGCACACCGTACTTGCGCACCGCGATCTCGATCTCCATGCCAGGGTCGTCGATCTCACCGAGCACTTCCTTCACGCGCCCCACGGGCTGGCCATACAGCGCAGGCGGCTCGGTCAGTTGAACCACCACGACCTGACCGGGCTTGGCCGATCCGGTCGCGCCCTTGGGAATCAACACGTCCTGACCGTAGCGCTTGTCCTCGGGCGCCACGAGCCAGACGCCGCTCTCCTGCAACAGTCGCCCGATGATCGGGGAATCGGAGCGCTCGACGATTTCGGTCACACGGCCTTCGGGTCGGCCCTTGCGGTCCAGCCGCACGATCCGGGCCTTGACCCGGTCCTTGTGCAACACAGCGCGCATCTCATTGGATGGCAAGTAGATGTCCGCCTGGCCATCGTCACGAATCACGAACCCGTGTCCGTCGCGATGACCGGAAACCACACCCTCATATTCGGCCAACAGGCTATTTTTTTCGTTCACTTTTTTGCTTCGCTTTTTTCTCTGCTATACTTCTGGTTTTCCTGAAAGCCCAGGTGGCGGAATTGGTAGACGCACTAGTTTCAGGTACTAGCGAGTAACATCGTGGAGGTTCGAGTCCTCTCCTGGGCACCAATCATAAAGGCCTTGCAAACGTGATGTTTGCAAGGCCTTTTCTTTTGTCGTCGGAAGATGCAAAACCTGCAAGCAGGCTTTGCACTCAAGGCTGAGTTGCTTCACATTCTGAAGCGTTCGACGAGGCCGGCGAGCATTCGGTCCGGCCATCGTGTTCACCGTCAAACCGGAACCGCCAACAGGTCGTGACCCTGGGCCGCGACCACACGGGCCTTGGTGAATTCACCGACCTTCATGGTCTTGCTGATCTTCTCCGGCGGCAACAGGCGCACGACGCCATCGATCTCCGGCGCATCGGCGTAACTGCGTCCGATGCCACCCTTCTTGCCCAGGCCAGGTGCGGAATCCACCAGCACCTGCATCGTCGCGCCCACCCGCTGCTGCAGCTTCTCGGCCGACACGGCTTCGGCCACGGCCATGAAGCGCGCACGGCGCTCCTCGCGCACCGCATCGGGCACGGCATCGGGCAGCTCGTTGGCCGTGGCGCCGGGCACCGGCGAATAGGCGAAGCAGCCCGCACGATCGATGCGCGCCTCGCGCACGAAATCCAGCAGGTGATCGAACTCCGCGTCGGTCTCGCCCGGGAAGCCTGCGATGAACGTGCTGCGCACCACGATCTGCGGACACAGCTCGCGCCAGCGAGCGATGCGCTCCAGATTCCGCTCGCCGCTGGCCGGCCGCTTCATGCGGCGCAACACGTCCGGATGGCTGTGCTGCAACGGCACATCGAGGTAAGGCAGGCACAGGCCATCGGCCATGAGCGGAATGATCTCGTCCACATGCGGATACGGGTACACGTAGTGCAGCCGCACCCAGGCACCATAGCCCTGGGCCAGCTCACCGAGCGAACGCACGAGGTCGAACATGCGCGTCTTCACCGGCTTGCCGTCCCAGAACCCGGTGCGGTACTTCACATCCACGCCATAGGCCGAGGTGTCCTGGCTGACCACCAGCAATTCCTTCACACCCGATTCGAACAGCTTGCGGGCCTCGGTCAGCACATCGCCAATCGGTCGGCTCACCAGATCGCCGCGCATGGACGGGATGATGCAGAAGGTGCAGCGGTGGTTGCAGCCCTCGCTGATCTTCAGGTAGGCATAGTGGCGCGGCGTGAGCTTGATGCCCTGCGGCGGCACCAGGTCCACGAAGGGGTCGTGCGGCTTGGGCAGGTGCTCGTGCACGGCGGTCATCACCTCGTGCGTGGCATGCGGCCCGGTCACAGCCAGCACGCTGGGGTGCATCTGCCGCACCAGGTTGCCCCCGCCCTCGCCTTCGCGCGCGCCCAGGCACCCGGTCACGATCACCTTGCCGTTCTCGGCCAGGGCCTCGCCAATGGTGTCCAGACTTTCACGGACGGCGTCGTCGATGAAGCCGCAGGTGTTGACGATCACCAGATCGGCACCAGCAAAAGTCTTGGAGGTTTGGTAACCCTCCGCACTGAGTTGCGTGAGGATGAGCTCGGAATCGGTCAGCGCCTTGGGACAGCCCAGGCTGACGAAACCGACTTTGGGTGCCGCGTGGGACGGCGATGAAAGCGTTTCAGACATGGCCCGATTGTCTCAGACCTGCCCCCAGAGCGGCGTTTCGAGGCTTAACGCTTGAGCCCCAGGGCCGCCAGCATCTGCTCGCTGTTCTTCTGCATCTGCTCCTGCATCTGGGTGAAAGCCGTGCGCGACTGCTCCAGATAGGTGCCCATCATGCCCTGCATCATGGGCGACTGCACGTTCATGAACTGCTTCCAGGCCTCCGGATTGACGCCCGTGGACTGTTCGGTCATCTTGTGCTGCAGGTCCATGAAGATCTGGACGTTCTTTTCCAGGTAAGCGCCCATGAAGTCCTGCATGGCATGGCCGTAGAACCGGATGATGTTGGCCAGCACCTGCTCCGTGAAGATCGGCACCCCGGCCGTCTCTTCCTCCAGGATGATCTGCAGCAGGATGCTGCGGGTGAGATCGTCGTTGGTCTTGGCATCCCGGACCACGAAGGGCTCGTTGTCCATGACCAGCGACTTCACTTCGGCCAGCGTGATGTACGACGAGGTGTCGGTGTCGTAGAGACGCCGGTTCGGGTACTTCTTGATCACGCGCACGGCGGGCGCACGCTCGCTGCCGCTACCGGCCTTGGATTTTTGCACTGCAGGACTTTCAGGATGGGACCGGCGAACAACGCCCGTCGTCTTCGGGGAAGGATACGGCACATTCTAGAAACCCGCCCCAGCGCCGCAAGCATGGGTTTTCCCTGTGCGAGGGAGCCCTGCGAGACAGCCGAGGGATCGCACAGGCGAAAAAAAAGCAGACAACAAGGTCTGCTTTCTGTTTCCAGAGCCTGGCTGCCCTGAAGAAAAGTTTGGTAGGCGCGATTGGACTCGAACCAACGACCCCCACCATGTCAAGGTGGTGCTCTAACCAGCTGAGCTACGCGCCTACAAACGATCCGAAGCCTCGCAGTATATCAGTGTTTTGAGGCACTTTCGTGCAGACCCCGCCGATCATTTGCGGCGCACCACCCGCACGCCCGGCACATCCCCCACCACCGACATGGCCCGCGACACCTGCCGGGCGTCGGAGACCTCGATGGTGAACGTCATCCAGGCCACGTCCCTGACCGACTGCGTCTGCACCCCGATCACGTTCATCTTCTCGCGCGCGAAGACGTCTGAAATGTCGCGCAGCAAGCCCTGGCGGTCCTGCGCCTCGATGGCCACGTCCACGGGGTACACCGCCGCGCGGCCGTCGCGGTCGGGTGCGCCCTGCCCGCTCCACTGCACCTCGATCACGCGGTCCGGGTTCTTGCGCTGGAGGTGGGCGAAATCGCTGCAATCGGCGCGGTGGATGCTCACCCCCTTGCCGCGCGTCACGAAGCCGCCGATCTCGTCCGGCGGCGCCGGCTTGCAGCACTTGGCCAGCTGCGTCATGAGCGAATCCACGCCCACCACCAGCACCCCGCCGCTGGGCTGGCTGGACGACTTGCGCGGCTTCTTGAGCCACACCGGGATTTCGGACGGCGCCTCGGGTTCGGGCGGGCGCAGGTGGGTCTCGATGGCCCGCAGCGACAGCTCGTCCTTGCCCACCTGCTCGAAAAGCTCCTGCGCGGAGGCCAGCCCCATGGACACGGCGAGATCGTCGAACTTCAGCGCCGTCTTGCCCTCGCGCTGCAGCAGTTTTTCCACCGCCTCGCGCCCGCGCGCCACGGTCTCCTCCATGGCCTGCGCGTTGAACCACGCGCGCACCTTGCTCTTGGCGCGGTGGCTGACCAGGTAGCCCAGCTCGGCGTTGAGCCAGTCGCGCGACGGGCCGCCCTCTTTCGCGGCGGTGATCTCCACCGTCTGGCCGTTCTGCAAAGGCGTGTTGAGCGTGACCATGGCCCCGTCGACGCGCGCGCCACGGCAGCGGTGTCCGAGATCGGTGTGCACGCTGTACGCGAAGTCCACCGCCGTCGCGCCCTGCGGCAGTTCGACGATGGCGGCATCGGGCGTGAGCACGTAGATGCGGTCGTCGAACAGGCCTTGCGCGGTGCCGCTCAGATCGCGCTCCCAGGCCAGCAGCTGGCGCAGCACCGCGATCTTGGCGTCGTACTCGGAACTGGCCGAAACACCCGCATACCCCTTGGCGCCCGCTTCCTTGTAGGCCCAGTGCGCCGCCACGCCGTGCTCGGCGTGGTCGTGCATGGCCTGGGTGCGGATCTGGATCTCGAAGGCCCTGCCCTGCTCGTCGCGCACCACGGTGTGCAGCGACTGGTAGCCGTTGGGTTTGGGCTTGGCGATGTAGTCGTCGAACTCGTCGGCCACCGGCAGGTAGTGGGCGTGCACATGGGCGAGTGCGGTGTAGCAGTCGTCCCGGTCCGGCACGATCACGCGCAGCGCCCGGATGTCGAACACCTGGTCGAAATCCAGCGACTTGCCGCGCATCTTCTTGACGATGCTGTAAATGTGTTTGGGTCGCCCCTGCACGGAAGCGGCCACGCCCTGGCGCAGCAGCTCGCTCTCGAGCTGCTGGCGCACCTGCTCCACATGGGCTTCGCGCTCGGTCCGCTTCTCATCGAGCAGCCGCGCCACCTGCTTGTAGGTCTGCGGCTCCAGGAAACGGAAGGCCAGGTCCTCCATCTCCCATTTGATCTGCCAGATGCCCAGGCGGTTGGCCAGCGGCGCGAAGACATGCAGCGATTCGCTGGCCAGCGCATCCCCCGGCTCGCCCTTGCTCGCAGCGAAGTAGCGCAGGGTCTGAAGGCGGGACGCCAGGCGCAGCATCACCACGCGCAGGTCGCGCGAGAAGGCCAGCAGCATCTTGCGCACGTTCTCGGTCTGGCTCGCCGCCAGCTCCGACACCGGCGTCTTGCCCGGCGTGGTCACCGGCAGCGCCTGCTCCTGAGCGGCCAGGCGCTCCTCCTCCTTCTTGGCCAGCACCTCGGCCGACTTGATCCGGGCCTGACGCTGCAGCTGCACCAGCTTGGTGGTTTCCAGGGCCAGCGCGGCGAAGTTGTCGCCGAAGGCCTTGGCGATCACTTCTTGCGGGCGGTTGAGGTGCTGGCAGGCGTACACCAGGTAGGCCGCCGCCTGCATCGCCTCGGAGCCGCCGATGTCGTGCAGCACACCGGCCACGGCGTCGGCGTGGGCCAGGGTGTTCTCGCCCGTGTCGAGCTGCTCGCTGCCGAGCAGGGGCTCGGCGAAGGCGCGGGCACGGGCCAGGGCATTCGCCTGCTTGGGCAGGCTGTCGGAAGTGGCCGCCACGATCGCGGACGGCACCACCGGTGCGCGCTCGGCAAGGACGGCGGCGTTCGCGCTATCGGACGGGGTCAGGGACATCACACGTTTCATGAATCGCTCAACAACCAACCGCTCAATCGGACCAGAGGAAGTCCCGAACAGCGGCCACCTGATCATCGGACACCAGCGTCGGCGCGTGGCCGACGCCGTCAAAAACCACACAGCGCGCCCTGGGACCTCGCTGCCCCATCTCGATCGCGGTCGCCTCGGAGAGGAGGTCCGACTGCCCACCGCGCAGCAGCAGGGTCGGTGCGGTGATGGCGTCGTAGAGCTGCCAGAGCATGGCCTCGCCATCCCGGGCGACCTGCCGGGCCTGGGCTTCGTCGGCCATGCCGGTCAGGGCCTTGACCGGCATGGCGATGGCCGGGTCGTAGTGCAGCCACCAGCGCCCATCGCGTTCCCGCAGCAAAGGCAGGGACAGGGCCCGCCATTGCGCCGGCGTGTGCGGGCCGAAGCCGGTGGAGATCGACGCCAGGTAATCCATGGCAGCCTGCTCGCTGTCGAAAGAAGGGTTCTGCCCCAGGTAGGTGCTGATGCGCTGCAGCGCCTCCCACTGGATGGAGGGGCCGACGTCGTTGAGCACCAGCCGGCGCGGCGCCAGCGCGGGCTGGGCCGCGACCGCCATGCCGATCAGGCCGCCCATGCTGGTGCCGACCCAGTCGATGATGGCTTTCGGGTTCGCGGCCCGCAGGTGCATCAGCAGGGCCGCCAGGTCGGCCGCGTAGGTGGGCACCTGGTAGCCCATGGGATCGGCCAGCCAGTCGCTGTGGCCCCGTCCGGTCACATCCACCGCGATCACGCGGCAGCGCTCGCTCAGCGCGCGCGCCAGGGTGTCGAAGTCGCGCCCCTGGCGCGAGAGGCCGTGCACGCAGACCACCACGTGGTGGTCGTTGCCCGAGGTGCTGGCCCAGTCCCAATAGGCCATTCGGCGCGGTTCGCCGGTGCGGGCTGCGGGGCCTTGGACGGGAAGGTATCGGAGGTTCGGTTCTTGCATGGTGTGACAGTGCGAAACGGGCGCTTGGGGCGTCCGTGATAATGCCTTGAGTGCTTTTCAACCCATCGTACTGGAACTGGAGTTCACCTCATGCTTGCCAACAAGACCGCCCTCGTCACCGGCTCCACCAGCGGCATCGGCCTGGGCATCGCCAAGGCCCTGGCGCGCCAGGGTGCCAACATCGTGCTCAACGGATTCGGCGATGCCGAAGGCCCCAAGGCTGAGATCGAGGCACTGGGCGCCAAAGTGGCCTATCACGCTGCCGACATGAGCAAACCGGCCGAGATCGAGGCCATGATGGCCTTCGCGGCCAGCACCTTCGGCCAGGTGGACATCCTGGTGAACAACGCCGGCATCCAGCACGTCGCGCGCGTGGAAGATTTCCCGGTCGATCGCTGGGACGCGGTCATCGCCATCAACCTCAGCAGCGCGTTCCACGCCAGCCGGCTGGCCCTGCCCGCGATGCGCAAGGCCAACTGGGGCCGCATCATCAACGTGGCGTCGGTGCATGGCCTGGTGGGCTCCGCCGAGAAATCGGCCTACGTGGCCGCCAAGCACGGCATCGTGGGACTGACCAAGGTCACGGCGCTGGAAAACGCCACCACCGGCGTCACCTGCAACGCCATCTGCCCGGGCTGGGTGCTCACCCCCCTGGTGCAGAAGCAGGTGGACGCCAAGGCCGCGGCCCAGGGCATTTCCAACGCGGAAGCCACGAAGCAACTGCTGGGCGAAAAGGAGCCGTCCATGCAGTTCACCACCCCCGAAGAGCTGGGTGAGCTGGCGGTGTTCTTCTGCTCCCCGGCCGGCAACAACGTGCGCGGCGTGGCCTGGAACATGGACGGCGGCTGGGCGGCGCAGTAAAGACCCCGCCCCAAAGAAAAAAAGGCCCGCGATGCGGGCCTTTGTCATGGCGGCGAATCACCGCAGCTGGATCGAGCCCGACACGGTGACGTTGACCGTGGACTTGCCCGCTTCCACCGGCACGGCGGCGTCCGACATCGCGGCCTTGGCCTCCATCGCCATCGCACGCGGCTGGAACGGGCGCACCTCCTGGTCCGCCGAACTCACCGACACCTCGCGCAAGGTGTAGCCGGCGAAACCGAAGCCCTTGCTGACCTCGTCGGCACGGGCCTTGAAGCGTTCGATGGCCAGCGCCTGGACGTCGGATTCGAGCTTGCGGCGCGCATCGCGCGAGAGCGAGAAACTGGTGCCCGACATGGTCAGGGTCTGGATCTTGCCGGCGGTGGCGCTGATGAGCGCGAAGTCACGCCCTTCGAGCACCAGCTCGGTGCTGCCCTGCCAGCCGTTGATCTTGCCGTTGCTGCCGTAGCGCGGGTACAGGCTGAACTGGCCGGTGCGCACCTCAAGCTGCTGCGGCTTGGCGTTCGCGCGGGCCACCGCCAGCGCGGCGTCGAGCGCCTGCTTGAGCTGGTTCTGCACCGTGACGGCATCGCTGCCCTCCCGCGTGGTGTTCAGGCTCATGCTCAGCCAGTCCTGGGGCACTTCCAGGAAACCGCTGGCGGCGATGTTCACCACATTGGCGGGCACGGGCACCGTGACCTGGGCCATCGCCGAAGCGCTGAAACCCAGCCCGAGGGCCAGAACGGAGGAGAGAAGAAGACGGGACGAGGAGCTTGAGAGGCGACGCGAGGAAGACAGGGTCATGGTTTGAATTTGAAGTCGTAGTGCGGCTGGTCGCGAAGCTGTTCGCGCAAGCGCTGGCGCTCTTCCACCGAAAGTCGGTAGGGTTTGCGGCTGTCGTTCATGTCATCGAAGGGCTGCCGCAGCGCATCGCGCAAGCGCATCGTGCTGCGTGGGTCGCTCTCGTCGGCCGAGATCGGCATGACGGCCACCGGCGTGTCCGAAGGCATCGGATGCGCACGCTGGTCGTCCGGCGCGGCGAACGCCGAGCCCATGGTGACAAGCAACAAACCACTCGACAGATACGATTTCATGGTGCACTCAAGTATGGTCAATTCGCCGATTGTGTGATGTGGGCGAGGTGAAGCTACGGAGTATCCGGGCAACATCTGTAACAGCGTGTCATAAAAATAAAAAATGAGTGCTGACAAGCACTTGGCGCTGCCACAATCGCGTTTGTTACATTTAACGGAAGTTGCTCCCATGCCACAAACCACTGTCCGTCCCAACAAAGTGCTGGTCGTCGACGACGACGTCCGCATCCGCGACCTGCTGCGCCGCTACCTGATGCAGGAAGGCTTCGAGGTCATGCTGGCCGAAGACGGCAAGGCCCTCAACCGGGTGTTGCAGCGCGACTCGGTCGACCTGATCGTGCTCGATCTGATGATGCCCGGCGAAGACGGCCTGTCGATCTGCCGCCGCCTGCGCGCCAACGGCGACCGCACGCCCATCATCATGCTCACCGCCAAGAGCGAGGATGTGGACCGCATCGTCGGCCTGGAGGTCGGTGCCGATGACTACCTGGGCAAGCCTTTCAACCCGCGCGAGCTGCTGGCCCGCATCCACGCCGTGCTGCGCCGCCGCCCACCCACCGAGGTGCCGGGCGCGCCGTCGCAGGACCAGGAAGTGGTGAAATTCGGCCCGTTCGAGTTCGACCTGAGCCTGCGCACCCTGCGCAAGGAAGGCGCCGACCTGCCCCTGACCACCGGCGAGTTCGCCATGCTCAAGGCCCTGGTGCGCCACCCGCGCCAGCCCCTGTCGCGCGAAAAGCTGGCCCAGCTGGCGCGCGGCCGCGAGTTCGAGCCCTTTGACCGCAGCCTGGACGTGCAGGTCTCCCGCCTGCGCAAGCTGATCGAAGAAGACGCCGCGTCACCGCGCTACCTGCAGACCGTCTGGGGCGTGGGTTATGTGTTCGTACCCGATGGCAATGCCTGATGTCCGACGAGTCACGCGTTCCGTTCGAGACCCAGCCGGCCTCGCTGGAGACGGCGCCCGCCCCGCTGGACATGCGTCCCTCGCGGGGCGTGAGCCTGTTCTGGCGCACGTTCTTCTTTCTCGCCCTGCTGCTGGTCGGCTGCACCGTCGCCTGGCTGCAGACCTTCCGCGCACTGGAATATGAACCGCGGGCGCTGCAGAGCGCCAACCAGCTCGCCTCGCTGGTCAACCTCAGCCGGGCCGCCCTGGTGCACTCGGACGCCATCGCCCGGGTCTCGCTGATCAAGACCCTGGCCAGCGAGGAAGGCCTGCGCATCGCCCCACGTGAGCCCACCGACACCTTCCGCCTCTACAACACCGACGCGCTGAGCCGCAACGTGGCCGAGCGGCTGCGCGGCCGCCTGGGCCCCGACACCCTGGTGGCGCGCGAGGTCAACGGCGCGCCCGGCCTGTGGATCGGTTTCACCATCGACGGCGACCCCTACTGGCTGCTCACCGACCCGTCCCGCATCGGGCCGGTGGCCGGCACCACCTGGCTGATCTGGCTGGGCACCGCCGCCCTGCTCTCGCTCACGGGCGCGGCGCTGATCGCGCGCCTGATCAACCGGCCCCTGAAAAAGCTCTCGTTCGCCGCCAGCCGCGTGCGCGAAGGCGACTTCAATGCCAGCCAGCTCAACGAAGCCGTGGCCACCAGCGAGATCCGCGAGGTCAACATCGGCTTCAACCGCATGGCCCAGCGGCTCTCCAAGATCGAGCAGGACCGGGCCCTGATGCTCGCCGGCATCTCGCACGACCTGCGCACCCCCCTGGCCCGCCTTCGCCTGGAAACCGAGATGAGCGTGGGCGACGCGCAGGCGCGCGAGCACATGGCGGCCGACATCGACCAGGTCAACGCGATCATCGACAAGTTCCTCGACTACGCCCGCCCGGACCACCTCAACCCCGAGCGCGTGAGCCTCAACCAGGTGGTGGACGCCGCCATCTTTTCGGTCGGCCAGGACCCGAACACCTACATCACCACCAACATCCCGCGCGACACCGCCGTGATGGGCGACGCGGTGGAGCTGCAGCGCGTGTTCTCCAACCTGATCGAGAACGCCATGCGCTACGGGCGCGACCCGGAAACCGGCATCGCCAAGATCGACATCGCGGCCAAGGCCAAGGACGACGACGTGCTGGTCAAGCTGCGCGACCACGGGCAGGGTGTCAATCCCGAGCAGCTCGAACAGCTGACCCAGCCGTTCTACCGCGGAGACGTCTCGCGCTCTGCGGCGACCGGCACCGGCCTGGGCCTGGCCATCGTGGACCGCGCCATCGCCCGCATGGGCGGCCGCTTCGCGCTGGCCAACAGCAGCACCGGGGGCCTGGCGGCCCACATGAAACTGGTCAAGGCGCCGTCTTGACGAGCAGCGCCACCGCGCGCGCCTCGATCGACAGGCCCTGCCCCACGGGGCCGATCTTCTCGGCCGTCTTGGCCTTCACGTTGACCTGACCAGGCGCCAGCCCCAGCGTGCGGGCGATGCCTTCGCACATGGCGGCGATGTGGGGCGCCAGCTTGGGCGCCTGCGCGATCACGGTGCTGTCGATGTTGCCGATCTCGTAGCCCGTCTCACGCACCCGGCGCGCCGCCTCGGCCAGCAACACGCTGGAATCGGCGCCCTTGAAGCGCTCGTCGGTGTCGGGGAAATGGCGGCCGATGTCGCCCAGCGCCGCCGCCCCCAGCAGCGCGTCGGTGATGGCGTGCAGCAGCACGTCGGCATCGGAGTGGCCCAGCAGCCCCTGGCTGTGCGGAATGCGCACGCCGCCGATGATGAGCGGCCGCCCGGGCACGAGCGCGTGCACGTCCCAGCCCTCGCCGATGCGCAACGATGGAAGGGCGGTGGTGGTCATGGGCGGCTCCTGAGCACGGCCTCGGCCAATGCGAAGTCTTCGGGGTAGGTCACTTTGAAATTCTGCGCACTGCCGCGCACCAGCAGCGGCCGGTGGCCGGCCATCTCCATCGCGCTGGCCTCGTCGGTCACGCCGGCAAAGCCGGGCGCGGTGGCCGCCAGCGCGGCCTGCAAGGCCCCCAGGCGGAACATCTGCGGCGTCTGCGCCAGCCACTTGTCGCTGCGCTCCACCGTCCCCGCCACGCGCCCGCCGGCTTCGGCCTTGAGCGTGTCCGGCAAGGGCAGCGCCAGCAGGCCGCCCACGGCATCGTCCTGGCAGGCGTCGATCAGCGCATCCACCTGGGCCGGCGTGACCAGGCAGCGCGCGGCGTCGTGCACCAGCACCCAGTCGTGCGCCTGGGCGCCCTGCTCGCGCAAGGCCTGCAGGCCGTTGAACACACTCTCGGCGCGCGTGGCCCCGCCGCAGCGCGCCAGCGTGGTGCCCGCGGGCGGCGCGGCCCAGAAGGCATCGTCGGGCGCGATGACGATCACACAGCCCTGCAGGCGCGTCACGGCGCGCAGCGCATCCAGGGTGTGCAACACCATGGGCTGGCCGGCGATCGGCTGGTATTGCTTGGGGACGTCGGTGCCGGCCCGGCTGCCGGTGCCCGCACAGGGCAGCAGCGCATGGCATCGGGGAGCGCCGGGGCGGGTCAATTCGGTGTCGGCATGGGACATGGTGTGCCCGCATTCTAAAATCAGCCCTCACACCCCCGACCCGTCAGGCCGGGGGTGTTCGTCATGGCCGCACCGGTCCACCACGTCCTCAAGTCCTCCCCGCACGCCCTTCCATCTCCCATGGACTTGCCCAAACTCACCCCCGGCAAACGCCACACCGTGCCCCACCCCGGCGGCTCGGCCGATGCCCTGATGCTGGCCCAGCTGGGCGCGCGCGAGAAGGCCGAAGGCCGGCTCACCGCCATCGTCACCGCCGACGCGAACGACGCGCAGCGCCTGATCGACGAGATGGCCTTCTTCGCGCCCGGCCTGCGCTGCGCCCTCTTCCCCGACTGGGAAACCCTGCCCTACGACACCTTCTCGCCGCACCAGGACCTGATCAGCGAACGCCTGGCCACGCTCTGGCGCATCTCGCAGCGCGACAAGGACACCGGGGCCGACGTGGTGCTCATCCCCGCCACCACCGCGCTGTACCGGCTCGCGCCGCCGTCCTTCCTGGCGGGCTACACCTTCCACTTCAAGGTCAAGCAGAAGCTCGACGAGGCCCGGCTCAAGGGGCAGCTGACGCTGGCGGGCTACCAGCACGTGACGCAGGTCGTGAGCCCGGGCGAGTACGCGGTGCGCGGCGGCCTGATCGACCTCTTCCCCATGGGCAGCCTGGTGCCCTACCGGGTGGACCTGTTCGACGACGAGATCGACAGCATCCGCACCTTCGACCCCGACAGCCAGCGCAGCCTGTACCCGGTGAACGAGGTGCGCCTGCTGCCCGGGCGCGAGTTCCCGATGGACGATGCGGCGCGCGCCAAATTCCGCAGCCGCTGGCGCGAACTGCTCGAAGGCGACCCGACCAAGAGCCGCATCTACAAGGACATCGGCAACGGCGTGGCCACCGCCGGCATCGAGTACTACCTGCCGCTGTTCTTCGACGACACGGCCACGGTGTTCGACTACCTCGGCACGGACGCCACGGTGGTGCTGCACGGCGACCTGGAACCCGCCTTCCAGCGCTTCTGGCAGGACACCAAGGACCGCCACCGCCTGCTGCGCGGTGACGCCGAGCGCCCGGTGCTGCCGCCCGAAGCCCTGTTCCTCGCCACCGAGCAGTTCTACACCCGCGCCAACGAGCACGCGCAATACGTGGTGCGCCCGGCGCAGCAGGACATCGAGCACGGCGCGCACGTGCAGAAGCTGGGCGACCTGTCCGTGGTGCGCGGCGCCGAAGACCCGCTCGCGCGCCTACAGGCCCACATCCGCAACACCGCGCACCGCGTGCTGTTGCTGGCCGAAAGCGACGGCCGGCGCGAGAGCCTGCTGGACTTCCTGCGCGCCAGCGGCGTCCACCCGCCGGCCTTCGACTCGCTCGCCGAGTTCCAGGCCAGCGACGAAAAGACCGGCATCGCCACCGCCGCGCTTGCGGTCGGCTTCTCCTGGCTGGACGATGGCATCGACTTCGTCACCGAAACCGAACTCTTCGCTGCCGGCCCGACCACGCGCCGGCGCAGGAAACAGGAACAGGTCAGCGACGTCGACGCGCTCATCAAGGACCTGTCCGAGCTCAACGTCGGCGACCCGGTGGTCCACAACGCGCACGGCATCGGCCGCTACCGGGGCCTGGTGAACATGGACATGGGGGAGAAGAACCCCGACGGCAGCCCGGCGCTGCAGGAGTTCCTGCACCTGGAGTACGCCGACAAGGCCGTGCTCTACGTGCCGGTGAGCCAGCTGCAGCTGATCGGCCGCTACACCGGCGTGAGCGCCGACGAAGCACCGCTGCACAAGCTGGGCAGCGGCCAATGGGACAAGGCCAAGCGCAAGGCGGCCGAACAGGTGCGCGACGCCGCCGCCGAGCTGCTCAACATCTACGCCCGCCGCGCCGCGCGCCAGGGCCATGCGTTCCGCTATTCGGCGCAGGACTACGAAGTGTTCGCCAACGACTTCGGCTTCGAGGAGACCGCCGACCAGCGCGGTGCCATCCACGCCGTGATCCAGGACATGATCAGCCCGCGCCCGATGGACCGGCTGGTCTGCGGCGACGTGGGCTTCGGCAAGACCGAGGTCGCCCTGCGCGCCGCCTTCGTGGCCGTCACCGGGGGCCGCCAGGTCGCCTTCCTCGCGCCCACCACGCTGCTGGCCGAGCAGCACTTCCAGACCCTGTCCGACCGCTTCTCGAAGTGGCCGGTGAAGGTGGCCGAGATGAGCCGCTTCCGTTCGGCCAAGGAGATCACCGCCGCCGCCAAAGGCCTGGCCGACGGCTCGGTGGACATCGTGGTCGGCACGCACAAGCTGCTCAGCGAGAGCGTGAAGTTCAAGGACCTGGGCCTGCTCATCATCGACGAGGAGCACCGCTTCGGCGTGCGCCACAAGGAGGCCATGAAAGCGCTGCGCGCCGAGGTCGACGTGCTCACGCTCACCGCCACGCCGATTCCGCGCACCCTGGGCATGGCGCTCGAAGGTCTGCGTGATCTGTCGGTGATCGCCACCGCGCCGCAACGCCGCCTGGCCATCAAGACCTTCGTGCGCAACGAGGGCAACGGCGTGATCCGCGAAGCCGTGCTGCGCGAGCTCAAGCGCGGCGGGCAGGTCTATTTCCTGCACAACGAGGTCGAGACCATCGAGAACCGCCGCCAGAAACTGGAAGAGATCCTGCCCGAGGCACGCATCGCCATCGCCCACGGCCAGATGCCCGAGCGTGAGCTCGAACGCGTGATGCGCGATTTCGTGGCTCAGCGCTTCAACGTGCTGCTGTGCTCGACCATCATCGAGACCGGCATCGACGTGCCCACAGCCAACACCATCGTGATGAGCCGCGCCGACAAGTTCGGCCTGGCGCAACTGCACCAGCTGCGCGGGCGCGTAGGCCGCAGCCACCACCAGGCCTACGCCTACCTCATGGTCCCCGACATCGAGGGACTGACCAAGCACGCGGCCCAGCGGCTGGACGCGATCCAGCAGATGGAAGAACTCGGCAGCGGCTTCTACCTGGCCATGCACGACCTGGAGATCCGTGGCGCGGGCGAAGTGCTGGGCGAGCACCAGAGCGGCAACATGCTCGAAGTCGGCTTCCAGCTCTACAACGAGATGCTCAGCGAAGCGGTGAGCTCGCTCAAGGCCGGGCGCGAGCCCGACCTGCTCTCGCCGCTGTCGGTCACCACCGACATCAACCTGCACGCCCCGGCCCTGCTGCCCAACGACTACTGCGGCGACGTGCACCTGCGCCTGTCGTTCTACAAGAAGCTGGCCACCGCGAAGAGCACCGACCAGGTCGATGCCCTGCTGGAGGAGATCGTGGACCGCTTCGGCAAGCTGCCGCCCCAGGCGCAGACGCTGATCGACGTGCACCGCCTGCGCTGCATCAGCACGCCCTACGGTGTCGTCAAGGTCGATGCGGCACCGGGGGTGACGAACATCACCTTCCGCGCCAACCCGCCGTTCGAGCCGATGCGCATCATCGAGCTGATCCAGAAGAACCGCCACATCAAGCTGGCCGGCAACGACAAGCTGCGCATCGAGCGCCCCCTGCCCGAGGTGAAAGACCGCGTGCAGCTGGTGCGCGATGTGCTGCGCAGCCTGGGCCAGCCCCACAAGAACCCCGAAACCGCCTGACCTTCAACATGACCAACGCCACCGAAATCGCCCCCGGTCTCACCGTCCAGGGCTTCACCCCGCCGCTCAAGCTCAGCGACTTCAAGCTCATCGCCTTCGACATGGACTCCACGCTCATCAGCATCGAGTGCGTGGACGAAATCGCCGACGCCGTGGGCAAGAAGGCCGAGGTGGCCGCCATCACCGAGGCCGCCATGCGCGGCGAGATCACCGACTACAAGGACAGCCTGCGCAAGCGCGTGGCGCTGCTGCGCGGCGTGACCATCGCCGACATGGAGCAGGTCTACACCGAGCGCCTGAGCATCAACCCCGGTGCGGCCGAACTGGTGCGGGCCTGCAAGACCGCCGGCCTGAAGGTGCTGCTGGTCTCTGGCGGCTTCACCTTCTTCAGCGAGCGCGTGCGCCAGGTGCTGGGCATCGACTTCACGCGCGCCAACGTGCTCGAAGTGGAAAGCGGCCCGAACTGCGGCCAGCTGACCGGCCGCATGGTGGACCAGCCCTGGGGCGACATCTGCGACGGCGCCGAGAAGCGCCGCGCCCTGCTCGAAGTGGCCTCGCTGCTGGGCATCGAGCCTTCGCAGTGCATCGCCATGGGCGACGGCGCCAACGACCTGCCCATGATGGGCGTGGCCGGCCTGTCGGTGGCGTACCACGCCAAGCCCGCTGTGCGCGCGCAGGCCATGGTGGCCATCAACGAAGGCGGGCTCGACCGATTGCTGGAAGTGCTGCGCTGAGCCTCAGCCGCCCGCGCGCTTGACCGTGTGGCCCTGCGCCTTCAGCGCGGCCATCACCTTGTCGATGTGGTCGCCCTGGATCTCGATCGCGCCGTCCTTCACCGTGCCCCCCGTGCCGCAGGCCGCCTTGAGTTGCTTGCCCAGGGCGGTCAGGGCCGCAGCGTCCAGCGCCAGCCCCTTGACCAGCGTGACCGCCTTGCCGCCACGGCCCTTGGTCTCGCGCGAGACGCGCACCACGCCGTCACCCGCCGGCGCCACCCTGGCCAGCTGCTTGCACACACACTGAGCCACCGGCTGACGGCAGCCGGGGCACATGCGGCCCGCATCGGTGGAATACACCAGGCCACCGGTCGAAAGCTTGTTTTTCATGGGGTTGCATCGTACCCGGGCCGGTACACTGCCCCGATCCATGCCATTCACCGCCCTGGGCCTCGCGCCCGCCCTCGCCCAAGCCGCCGCCGAACTCGGCTTCACCACGCCCACCCCGATCCAGCGTGAGGCCATTCCGGCCGTGCTGGCCGGCCACGACCTGCTCGCCACCGCGCAGACCGGCTCCGGCAAGACCGCCGCCTACGCCCTGCCCCTGCTGCAGCGGCTCAGCCAGGGCGCGGCCCCGCATTCGCCGCGCCGCGTGCGCGCGCTGGTGGTCGTGCCCACGCGCGAACTCGCGGCGCAAGTCGGCGAGGCCGTGCGCGCCCTGGCGCAGCACCTGCCGCGCCAGCCCAAGGTGGCGGTGGTGTTCGGCGGCGTATCGATCAACCCGCAGATGATGGCGCTGCGCGGCGGTGCCGACGTGGTGGTCGCCACGCCCGGGCGCCTGCTCGATCTGGTGGAGCACAACGCGCTGCGCCTGTCGGCCGTGGAGCTGCTGGTGCTCGACGAGGCGGACCGTCTGCTGGACCTGGGTTTCGCCGACGAACTTGCCCGCGTGCTGGCCCTCCTGCCCGCCCAGCGCCAGAACCTCTTTTTCTCCGCCACCTTTCCCGTGGCGGTGCAGGCGCTGGCCGATGCCTTGCTGCACCAGCCCCAGCGCATCGACGTGCCGGCGGCGCCGACCGACTCAGCGGTGATCCTGCAGCAGGCTTTTCTGGTCGACAGCACGCGCCGCACGCAGCTGCTGCGCCAGCTCATCCAGGACCAGGGCTGGCAGCGCGTGCTGGTGTTCGTGGCCACGCAGTACGCCGCCGAGCGGGTGGCGGCCAAACTCCACCAGGGCGATCTCTACGCCACCTCGTTCCACGGCGGACTGAGCCAAGGCGCGCGCCAGCAGGCGCTGGGCGAGTTCAAGGACAAGCGCTGGGATGTGGTCGTCACCACCGACCTGGCCGCGCGCGGCATCGACATCGAACAACTGCCCGTGGTGGTCAACTACGACCTGCCGCGCTCGACCGTGGACTACGTGCACCGCATCGGCCGCACCGGCCGCGCGGGCGCGGACGGTCTGGCGGTGAGCTTCGTGAGCCCGGCTACCGAGGCCCACTGGCGGCTGATCGAGAAACGCATGGGCCTTTCCCTGCCGCTGGAAGTGCGACCCGGCTTCGAGCCCACCGAAGCCGCACCGCCCCCCGCCCCGGGTGGTGGCGGGATCAAGGGCAAACGCCCCAGCAAGAAGGACAAGCTGCGCGCGGCGGCAGCCGGGCGAAAGCCGGACTGATTCAACCCGGCGCCGCCGCCTTGCCCGCGCGCCGGGCACCGCCGCCGCGCTGCCGCAACAGATCGAGAAAGGTGGCCGCCGCCGGCGACAGCGACTGCCCCTTGCGCTGGTACACGAAGTACTCGCGCTGGATGGCCGGTGCGCGCAACGGCACGAAGCGCACGCCGAAGTTGTCGGCGAACGAGCGGGCGTACTCCGGTGCCAGCAGCACGCCCATGCCATTGCCGGCCAGCGCCATCGCCGTGGTGAGGAACCCTACGTCGCTCGCCGTGTTCAGCGAAAAGTCGTGCCCGTGGGTGTGCAGCGCCCGCTCCACGTGGCGGCCGAACTCGTGGGAATAGCTGATCCAGCGTTCATCGCGCAGCTCCTTCCAAGACACGCTGGCGCGGTCGTAGGCCGGGTGCCCTTTGGGACACACCAGGCGGATCGGCACATTCATGAGGAAGCTGCGCGTCACATCGTCGCCGGTCAATCGCTCCGGGCCGATGCCCAGCTCCACCGCCCCGTGGCGCACGGTGTCCACCACGTCGTCGGCCACCGCGTCCTTCAGGCGCAGGCTGATGCCGGGGTGCTCCCGGCCGAACTCGGTGAGCACCGAGGCCACCCAGGTGCAGGCCATCATCTGCGAGGTCGACACGCGCAGGAAGCCCCGGCGCAGCGCCCGGATCTCGGAAGCCCCCTCCACCACCTGCCGCACATCCTCCAGGATGCGCTGCGCCAGCGGCAGCAGGTTCTTGCCAGCCTCGGTGAGGGTGATGGCCGTGCGGCTGCGGTCGAACAGCTGCAGGTGCAGCTCCTGCTCCAGCTGCTGCACCAGCATGCTCACCGCCGACTGCGTGAGGCTGAGCTGGCGCGCCGCGCCGGTGAAGCTGCCGCTCTGTGTCACGGCCGCGAAGGCCCGCATCTGTCTCAAGCTGATGTTCATGCCATGCACCCATCTGGTTCGTCGGCGGTGCCCGGCGAATGTGCATGCACCACCATCAAATTTCATGATGAATGTATCAAAAGAATTCGTTTGTTTGATGCAAAGGGTGCTCCCTAGAATGCCGCGAGACAACCCCGTCCCCCATCCAGAGAAACCGCTGATCCCATGCACATCGCCGTTGTAGGCACAGGCATCGTCGGCGCCTGCACAGCCGCCTGGCTGCAGCGCGACGGCCACCAGATCACCTTCGTCGACCCGCTCGAACCGGGCGAGGCCTGCTCGTTCGGCAACGCCGGCTCGCTCTCCCCCAGCGCCTGCCTGCCGGTGGGCATGCCCAACATGTGGAAGAAAGTGCCCAGCTGGCTGCTCGACCCGCTGGGTCCACTGACCATCCGAACCGCCTACCTGCCGCGCGTGCTGCCCTGGCTGCTGCGCATGCTGCAGCATTCCACGCCGCAGGAAGTGACGCGCATCGCCACCGCGCTGCAGACCCTGTTGCGCCCGATCTTCGATTGCTACGGCCCCCTGCTCGACCACGCCGACGCGAACGCGCTGGTGCGTCGCAGCGGCTGCCTGTACGTCTACTCTTCGCGCGAGGCCGCCGACCAGTGGAAGTGGGGCATGGCCCTGCGCAAGTCGCTCGGCGTGAACCTCGTCAACGTCGAGCGCGACGAGCTGGAAGAGCTCGAGCCCGACCTGAAGGGGCGCTTCCGCTTCGGCATCCTGGCACCCGACAACGGCTCCACGCTGGACCCGTCGCAGTTGGTCAAGGCCCTGGTCGCACAAAGCGTGCGCGACGGCGCCCGCCACGACCACCGCTCGGTCACCGGCTTCGAGCGCGAAGGCCGGCGCGTCACCGGCCTGCGCATGGACCGCGGCGAGCCGCTGGCGGTCGACGGCGTGGTGGTGGCCGCCGGTGCCTGGTCCGGCCAGCTCGCGAAGCAGCTCGGCGACCGCGTGCCGCTGGAAACCCAGCGCGGCTACCACGTGACCGTGCGCAGCTCCAACCTGAAGCTGCGCCACACCGTGATGGCGTCGGAAAACAACATCATGGTCAACCCCATGGCCATGGGCCTGCGGCTGGCCGGCACGGTGGAGTTCGCCGGCCTGAGGCGAGCGCCCAACTACGAGCGCGCCCAGGCCCTGCTGCGCCAGGGCCAGCTGCTGTTCCCGCACCTGGACACCTCGGAAGTGACGCAGTGGATGGGCCACCGCCCCTGCATGCCTGACAGCCTGCCGGTGATCGACCGCAGCCGCGACGCCGACAACGCCTGGCTCGCCTTCGGTCACGGCCACATGGGCATGTGCATGGGCGCCAGCACCGGCCGCGAGGTCGCCCACCTGGTGGCGGGCCGCGCCACGCAGGTGGACCTGTCACCCTTCAGCGCGCGGCGCTTTCGCTGAAAGGCCGGCATGAGCACACCGAGCTGGGCCATCGGCATCGACATGGGCGGCACCTTCATCGACGTGGTGGCCTGCGCCTCGGACGGCACGCTGCGCAGCCTCAAGCACCCGCGAGAGGCCGGGCAGCTGGTGCAGCCCATCCTGCAGGCCGTGCGGCGCATGCTCGATGAAAACGGCATCGCGGCGGCCCAGGTCGCGCGCATCGTGCACGGCTCCACCGTCGTCACCAACCTGCTGCTGGAGCAGACCGACGGCCCCGTGGCCGTGATCACCAACACCGGCATGCGCGACATCCTCGCGCTGGCCCGCCAGGACCGGCGCGACCTGTACACCGCCGCCGTGCTGCCGCCCACGCCCGAGCGCCGCCTGTTTCCCGCCGCGCACCGCTTCGAGATCGCGGGGCGGGTGGACGCGCACGGCAGCGAGATCGAACCGCTGGCGCACGAGCAGGTCGCCGCCCTGGCCCACCGCATCGCCGCCTCGGGCCTGCGCTCGGTCGCGGTCTGCCTGCTGTTCTCGCACCTGCGCCCGGCGCACGAACAGCAGGTGCGCACCTGGCTGCTCGAAGCCCGGCCCGAGCTGATGGTCTCGCTCTCCTGCGAGGTCGATCCCAAGCCGCGCGAATTCGAGCGCTTCCTCGCCACCGCGTTCGACGCCTACAGCAAACCCATGGTGCAGCAGTACCTGCAGTCGCTGGGTGGCGCGCTGGCCGAGCGTGGCCTGCCTGCGCCCGCGCTGATGCGCTCCGAAGGCGGCATCGCGCCCTGGCAGGATGCCGTGGCGCGCCCCATCGGCCTGGCCATGTCCGGCCCCTGTGCCGCGCTGCAGGGCGTGGCCGCGAGCCTGCCGGACAGCGATGCGGCGCAGGTGGTCATGTCCATCGATGTCGGCGGCACCAGCACCGACATCGGCATCCTCGAAGCCGGTCGCCCCCTGTTCACCGACACCCTGCTCTGCGGCGACCTCACGCTGCGGCTGCGCTGCGCCGATGTGGAGTCGCTCTCCATCGGCGGCGGCAGCCTGGCCAGCGTGAACGCCGGCGGCGGCCTGCGCCTGGGTCCGCGCTCGCAAGGTGCCTGGCCCGGCCCGGCGGCCTACGGCCTGGGCGGCACGAACGCCACCCTGACCGACGCCCTGCTGCTGCTCGAGCGCCTGCCGCGCCGGCTCTCCGGCGGCGTGGTGCTGGACGCGGCGCTGGCCGAAGCGGCCGTGGCGCGCGACGTCGCACAGCCCCTGGGCATCGCCACCATCGACGCGGCGAAAGCCATCGTGGTCACCGCCGCCACGGCCATGGCCGAGAGCGTGAAGATGCGCGCCTTCCAGCGCGACATCCACCCCGCCGACTGCCTGCTCGTCGCGGCGGGCGGCGGCGGCGCCCAGCACGTGGCCGAGGTGGCCGAACTCGCGGGCGTGTCGCGGGTGCGCGTGATCGCGCACGCCGGCGTGGTCGCCGCGCTGGGCCTGCTGGCCTCGCCGCCCACGCAGACGGTGGAAAAGGCCTGCTCACTGCCGCTGAATGCCGACGGCCTGGCCGCGCTCACCGGCCTGCGCGACGCATGGCAGCCCGCCACCGACTGCGCGGCCATCCGCTGGAGCCTGGAGATCCTGCACCGCGGCCAAGGCAGCCCGGTGGAAGTGGGCTGGTTGCCCGAGGACGACCTGCCCGCGCTGCAGGCGCGCTTCGCCGCGCGCTACGAAGCCCTGCGTGGCCAGATGCCCGCGCGCAGCGATGCACTGGTGGGCCTGCTGCGCGGCGTCTTCGAGCAGGCCGTGCCCCAACCCGGCGTCAACGCCCACCACCTGCGGCCCGACCCCGCGCTCTGGGCCGGTTGCGCGCTCACGGGTCACGGCCCGCAAGCCCTGTTCGCGGCCACCACCACGGTGTGGGTGCCGGCGGGCTGGCAATGGGTGCAGGAGGCCGACGGTTCCCTGCTGCTGACGCAGACCGAGGAGGCGCGCGCATGAACGAACACCTGATCCTCATGGAGCCCGTGCGGCTGGCGCTGCAGGGCATCGTCGACCGCATGCAGAGCCGCATGATGCGCGCGGCCTACTCGTCGATCGCGCGCGAGGGCGGTGACTGCGCCGCCGCCGTCTTCCTGCCCGACGGCCGCCTGCTCGCGCAGGCGCGCTCGCTGCCGCTGCTGCTGGGTTCGCTGATTCCCGCCGTCGCCGGCGTCCTGAAGCGTTTTCCCGCGCCGCAGATGGCCGAGGGCGACGCCTACCTCATGAACGATCCCTGGTCGGGCGGTACGCACCTGCCCGACCTGATCGTGGTGCGGCCCATCGTCCGCGACGGCGTCACCATCGCGCTGGCCGCCGCCATCCTGCACCATCAGGACGTGGGCGGCATGGCGGCCGGCTCGATCCCGCCGAACGCCACCGACATCCACCAGGAAGGCCTGCGCATCCCGCCGGTGCGCTGGCGCGCGGCCGGCGTGGTGGACAGCAACGTCGAGACCCTGCTCACCGCCAACAGCCGCACGCCGGGCAACCTGGTCGGTGACCTGAACGCGCAGTGGTCGGCCGTGAGCCTGGGTGCGCGCGAGACCGCTGCGCTGCAGCTGCGCACCGGTGCCGCGTTCAACGCCGTGTGCAACGCCCTGCTCGCGCAGTCCGAGCGCATGACGCGCGACGCCCTGCGCAAGGTGCCCGACGGTGCCTGGCAATGGGAAGACCAGCTCGACGGCGACGGCATCGACGACGCCCCGGTGCGCATCGCGGTGAGCCTGCGCAAGCAGGGCGATGCGCTCACGATCGACTTCACGGGTTCGTCGGCGCAGACGCGTGGGCCGGTGAACGCCTCGCCCTCGAGCATGATGTCCGCCATCCTGTTCTTCATGCGCTCGCTCGCGCCGCAGGCGCCGAACAACGCGGGCTGCCTCGCGCCCGCCACCTGGGTGCTGCCCGAAGGCAGCGTGGTCAACCCGCGCCTGCCCGCCGCGGTGAACGCGCGCACCGCCACGCTCAAGCTCGCCTGCAACGCCATGCTCAGCGCGTGGTCGCTCGGCGCCTCGCGCGACCCGCTGGCCTCCAACGCGGGCGTGGCCACGGTGCTCTCGCTCGGCGGCACCGGTGCCGACGGCCAGCGCTGGCTGCTCACCGAAATCATCGCCAGCGGCGCGGGCGCGAGCGCGCAGGCCGACGGCACCAGCGGCATTTCCACCGACGTGGGCAATGCGCGCAACACGCCGGTGGAGGTGATCGAATCCGAAGCGCCGCTGCGCGTGAGCACCTACGCGATCCGCGAAGGCTCGGGCGGCGTGGGCCGCTTCGCGGGCGGCCATGGCGTGCGGCGGGTATACCTATTGCTAGAAGGACAGGGCAGCGTCTCCTACCGGGGCGAACGCCATGTCAGCCGCGCACGCGGCAGCCAGGGCGGCGGTGACGGGTCTCCGTCGGCCGCCCGCATCGAAAGAGCCGATGGACGCATCGACGTGTTGCCCGCCCGGGCGCGCGTCGAGTGGTCGGCGGGGGACAGGCTCGTCATAGAAACGGCCGGAGGAGGCGCTTGGGGTGCACCAGACCACACGCTGGTGACACCAGAGAACCAACCCACATGAAAGTGATTTCGCCATGAACCGCATCGCCACCACCTTCGCCCTCGCGACCACGCTCGCCGTGGCCGCGCTCGCGCCCTCGCTCGCTTCGGCGCAGGCCTACCCCAGCAAGCTGGTGCGCATCGTCGTGCCCTTCCCGCCCGGCGGCAGCACCGACCTGCTCGCGCGCAAGCTCGGCGAGAAACTCACCGTCACCTGGAAACAGACCGTGGTGGTGGACAACCGCGCGGGCGCGGGTGGCACCGTGGGTGCGGACCACGTCTCCAAGTCCGAGCCGGACGGCCACACGCTCTTGCTGGGCGTGACCGGCAGCAACGGCATCGCCGGTGCGCTCTACCCCAACCTGCCCTACGACATGGTCAAGGGCTTCACGCCGGTCACGGCCGTGGTGAGCGCGCCGTTGCTGATCGTGAAGAACCCCAACCTGCCGGCGAAGAACCTGCAGGAGCTGATCGCCGCCGCGCGCGCCAAGCCCGCCTCGATCACCTACGGCTCGCCCGGCAGCGGCACCTCGATGCACTTGACCGGCGAGATGTTCAAGCTCGCCACCAAGGCCTCGTTCCTGCACATCCCCTACCGCGGCAGCGCCGGCGCGCTCACCGACCTCATGGGCGGCCAGATCGACCTGATGTTCGGCGACGTGCTGGTGGTCATGCCGCAGATCCAGGCCGGCAAACTGGTGCCCCTCGCCGTCACATCCAAGGAACGCCACCCGCTGTTCCCCAGCGTGCCCACCGTCGCCGAGAGCGGCTACCCGGGATTCGAGGCGCTGTCGTGGCAAGGCCTGTTCGCGCCGCCCGGCACGCCGGCGGCCATCGTGGAGAAGATCAACAAGGACGTGAACGCCGCGCTCGCCAGCCCCGACATCCAGGAGTACTTCGTCTCGCGCGGCTTCAAGCTCGGCGGCAGCAGCGCCACCGAGTACAAGGCCTTCATCGAATCGGAAACGAAGAAGTGGGCCTCCATCGTCAAGGCCTCCGGTGCCAAACCCGACTGACCGCCCCATGAGCCCCAACCCCGGCATTGAACACATCGGACCGCCCGTGGAGCGGGCCGGCCAAGTCCAGCCCATCTCGCCCGCGGTGGTGGTCGAGGACCGGCTGGTCTTCGTCGCGGGCCAGGTGCCCATGCGCAACGGCCAGCCGGCCGGCGAGGACATCGCCAGCCAGACCCACTACACCCTGGACCTGATCGAAGCCATCCTGCAGCGCGCCGGCTGCACGCTGGCCGACGTGGTCAAGACCACGGTGTGGCTGGTCAACGCCAAGGACTACCCCGGCTTCAACGCGGCCTACGCCGAGCGCTTCCCGGCCGCCACGGCGCCGGCGCGCTCGACCGTCATCTCGGGCCTGATCGCGCCGGTGCTGGTGGAGATCGAAGCGGTGGCCCTGCGCCGCCCCGGCTGACCCCGTGCCGGGGGGCATCCTGTGCGCACCAGAATGGCGCGCCTGCTATCATGAAATCCCACTTTTCAGCGCGTTGCGGCCGCCTGCGGCCCGCGCGACTCCGGACCATGACAGCTGCAGATTCCCCGGCGCGTCGCCCACCCGGCGACGCCACCCCGACGCTTGCGCGCCCCGCACGCGCGGTGCGGGAAAGCCGACAGCGCATCCTCGCCGCCATCCGCGAAGCGGCCACCGAAGAGTTCAGCCTGCACGGGCTCAAGGGCACCTCGACACAGGCCATCGCCGAGCGCGCGGGCCTGACCAAGCCCCAGCTGCACTACTACATCACCGGCAAGGAAGAGCTCTACAACGAGCTGCTCGACTCGGTGATGATGGCCTGGAAGATCGAGTTCTCGCCCCCCGGCCTGACCGAGCCGGCCGACATTCTGGGCGACTACATCCGCCAGAAGCTCGACCACGCCTTCGACCAGCCCCGGGTCTCCCGCATCTTCACGCGCGAGATCCTGGACGGTGGCCACAACCTCGGGCGCTACTGGCCCAACGCCCGGACCTGGGTGCAGAAGGAAGTGGGCATCATCAACGGCTGGATCGCGCGCGGCCTGATGCGCCCGATGAACGCGCACCTGCTGCTCATGCACATCTGGGCCATGACGCAGCACCATGCCGACTTCGCGCTGCAGGTGCGCCACATCTGCGGCCCGCTGGACCGCGAAGCCGTCGCGAACGACCTCATCCCGTTCATCCTGCGCGGCTGCGGTCTGCTGCGCGACTGAGCGCCCTGTGGCGCCGGCGACACGGCGCGCTTCCCCGAGAGAAATTCAAGGGTTTTTACGGTTTCATCGGGGTGTCTTTTTCTTATACTGACCAAACAGTCAAATTAAATGGTCAGAAATTGAGCTCGATCAATACGCCCGCGGCCCCCACGCTCCATGCCAGCCTCACGAACGGCCCCACGCCCCGCGGTGACCTGACCATCCGCGTCGCCCGCGTCGTGCGCCACACCGACGAGGTGAACAGCTACGTGCTGGAGCGCATCGACGGCCTGCCCCTTCCGGCCTGCGAGGCCGGCGCGCATGTGGACGTGTACTTGCCCGGCGGCCTGGTGCGCAGCTATTCGCTCTGCGGCAACCCCACGCGCACCACCGAGTCGTACGAGATCGCGGTCAAGCGCGAAGACACGGGTCGCGGCGGCTCGCGCGCCGTGCACATGTGGGTGCGCGAAGGCGAGATCCTGCGCATCGGGCTGCCACGCAACCAGTTCCGCCTGGCGCCGAACGCCGCCCACCACCTGCTGCTGGCGGGTGGCATCGGCGTGACGCCGCTGGTCTCCATGGCGCACGCGCTGCATGCGCTGGGCGCCTCGTTCACGCTGGCGGTGTTCGCGCGCAGTTCCAAGCACCTGGCTTTGTGCCACACGCTCGACCATGCGCCCTGGCGGCGCAACGTGCAGGTGCACTTCGACAGCGTGCCTTCGCCCACCCGACCCTCGTCCGTGATCGCCCAGGCGCCGGCCGATTCGCACGTCTACTTCTGTGGCCCCGAGGGCTTCATGACCCACGTGCGCGAGGCCTGCCAGGGCTGGCCGGCTGAGCGCGTGCACTTCGAGTACTTCAGCGCCCCGACCAGCACCGCGCCAGCGGCGGCCAAGGAAGGCTTCGAGGTGCTGCTCGCGCGCCGCCAGCAACGCCTGCACGTGGCGCCGGGCAAGAGCATCGCCCACGTGCTGCAAGGCGCGGGCGTGGTGGTCGACACGGTGTGCGAGCAAGGCATCTGCGGCTCCTGCCTCACGCCGTACCTCGACGGCACGCCGGACCACCAGGACGTGTGCATGACCGAAGCCGAGCGCGCCACGCACGTGGCCATCTGCTGCGCCCGCAGCCACTCGCCCACGCTGACCCTCGACCTCTGAGCGCCCACGACATGCAGCAGCCCCCCGCCAGCCCCGACTTCATCGCCAACGCGCGGCTGCCGCGCTGGCTGTTGCCGACCGACTGGCCCACCGACGGCGCCGCACCGGCCCTGGCGCTGATGGAACTGGCGCAGGGCCGTGTGACCCGCACCTCGCCCATCACCGGCACCGTCAAGGTCACCGGCCAAGGCTGGGATGTGCAGGGCGCACCGGTGCTGCCCGGCATGGTCGACGCGCACACCCACCTGGACAAGGCCTTCATCCTGCCGCGCATGGGCACCGTGAAACCGGGCCTGCTCGGCGCGATCGACGCGGTGATCGGCGACCGCGCCCACTGGACCCACGCCGACCTGCGCGAGCGCGCGCAACGCGGCCTGCAATGGGCCTGGGAAGCCGGCACCACGCACCTGCGCACCCACATCGATTGGTGGGACCCGCTCAACCCGCCGCTGGCGTGGGAGGTGATTTCGGAGCTGGCCGCCGAATGGCACGGCCGCATCCGCCTCGAACAGGTCGCCCTGATCAAGCTCGGCCTGTTCCAGCAGCGCGACGAGGCCCAGGCCCTGGCGCGCCGCGTGGCGGCCACCGGCCCGCACGCCCTGCTCGGCGGTTTCGTGCACTCCAGCAACTGGGACCCCGCCGCCCTGCGCCACCTCGTGCAGGCCGCGCAGGCGATCGACCTGGACCTCGACCTGCACGTGGACGAGGAACTCAACCCCGACGCGCAGGGCCTGGCCTTTCTCGCCGACCTGCTGCGCGAGATCGGCTTCACCGGGCGCGTGGTCTGCGGCCACAACTGCGCGCTCGCCGCCCAGCCCGAGGCCCGGGCGCTGGCCACGCTGGATGCCGTGGCGCGCGCGCCGATCACGCTCGTCTCGCTGCCCATCACCAACCTGCTGCTGCAGGACGCCGCCACCGGCCGCACGCCGCGCCAGCGCGGCCTCATGCTGGTGAAGGAAGCGCGCGAGCGCGGCATCCCGCTGCTGTTCGCCAGCGACAACGTGCAAGACCCGTTCTGCCGCGCCGGCAGCCTGGACCCGCTCGAAGCCATGCAGGCGGGCGCCCTCGCCGGCCAGCTCGACACCCCTTTCGACAACTGGTCCGACGCGCTGTGCCGCGCCGACTGGCTGCAGCGCCAGCCCTTGACCCGACCCACGCTGGAAGGCGCGAACGCCGACCTCGTGGTCTTCACCGCGTCGGACGCCCATGCCTGGCCCTCGCGCACCGCGCCCCGCGTGGTGCTTCGCAACGGCCGCCCCCTGATTCCCTGACTCCCTCATTAGGATCTGTCCCATGATGCACGGCTACTTCCCCCCGCACCGCTTCCTGCCCTACCTGGCCTGGACGGAAATCACCGCGCTGCCCGACCGCGAGAACACGGTCATCGTGCTGCCGGTAGGGGCCACCGAGCAACACGGACCGCACCTGCCTTGCTCGGTCGACACCGTGATCGCCGCCGGCGTCATCGGCAAGGCCTTCGAGCGCCTGCCCGCCGAGATCCGCGCCTTCGGCCTGCCCCCCATCACCTATGGCAAGTCCGAGGAGCACCTGCATTTCGCGGGCACCATGACGCTGACCGGCACCACCCTGCTCTCGACCATGATCGAGCTGGGCGAGTCGGTCTACCGCTCGGGCTTTCGCAAGCTGGTGTTCGCCAACGGCCACGGCGGCCAGCCCCAGGTGCTGGAGATGGCCGCGCGCGAACTGCGCCTGCGCCATGGCGATTTCGTCGTCGTGCCCTACGGCGTCTCGCGCGTGCCCAACGTCTCGGGCAAGTTCATCAGCGACGAGGAACGCAAGCTCTCGATGCACGCCGGCCATTCGGAAACCGCGCTGATGCTCGCGCTGGCGCCCGACACGGTGCACATGGAGCGCGCCGCCGCCTACTTCCCGCCGCCGTTCCCGTCCAAGACGCTCTCGGCCGACGGCCGCCCCGCCTGCGCCTGGGTGGCGCGCGACTTCGGCCCCAGCGGCGTCATCGGCGACCCCACCACCGCCACGCGCGAGCAGGGCGAAGCCATCCTCGACAGCCTGGCCAACAGCTGGGTCCAGGCCATCACCGAACTCTTCACCATGCGCTGGGTCGTTCGCGATGAACCGACCTGGGAGCGTGGCCAGTTCACCGGTCACATCCAGCAGACGCTGGGCTGACCGGCCACCGCATCCGTTTCCCTCCCGCGCTCCCCCGTCCCATCC
>NZ_JBWKZH010000037.1:0-56877 GCF_059424305.1 Hydrogenophaga sp. GW456-12-10-14-TSB4
GGGTGATGGGCGCAGCGAAGTAAAGGGGGAGGCGGCACCAGCCGCCGGAGGACATTCGCGGAGCCCATCACCCACCCCTGGGGCCCGAAGACCAAGGAGGCGCGAAATCAACCCCAAGGCGTCGGCTTGGGAATCTCACAAACCGGATCCACATCGATCGACTTGAAGTCCGCCGGAGAGACGATCTCTAGGTACTCCATATCGGGCGAGTAGTCGAACAGGTAGTGGCGGATGCCGGGTCGCTGGTGAACGCAGTCGCCGGCCTCCACCAGCGTCTCCTGGTCCTCGTACATGAAGCGGGCCCAGCCCTTGAGCATGATCACGATCTGGAAGTCCGCCTCGTGCCGGTGCCAGCCCGTGCCTTCCTCCGGCGGCAGATTCGCCTTCACCAGGTGCGCGATCACCTTGCCATGTGTCGCCTGGGCGATCCCCAGGTCGCGGTACAGGAAAAAATCGCGCAGGCCACCGCTCACGTAGTCACCTTCGTCGCCCTTGAGGTGGGAGAACAGGGTCGCGGTTCGATCAAGCATGGAACGCTCCTTTCTGGGGATGAACAGCAAGCATCTGCTGCGCTGCAGCACAAAGCACAAAATGTTCCTGTACCCCAGTGCCGCGCTCATGCACCAGACTGGGCCGCCGACGCACCAGCCTGCCTCAGGGATAATCACGCCCCTATGAGCGGCAACACCTTCGGCACCCTTTTTCGCGTCACCAACTTCGGTGAATCCCACGGCCCGGCCATTGGCTGCGTGATCGACGGCTGCCCGCCCGGCATGGCCCTCAGCGAAGCCGACATCCAGATCGAACTCGACCGCCGCCGCCCCGGTACCAGCAAATTCGTCACCCAGCGCAACGAACCCGACGCGGTCGAAATCCTCAGCGGTGTCTACGAAGGCAAGACCACCGGCACCCCCATTGCCCTGCTCATCCGCAACACCGACCAGCGCAGCAAGGACTACGGCAACATCCTGCAGACCTTCCGCCCCGGCCACGCCGACTACACCTACTGGCAGAAATACGGCATCCGCGACCCGCGCGGCGGCGGGCGCAGCTCGGCGCGCCTCACCGCACCCACCGTCGCCGCCGGCGCGGTCGCCCGCAAATGGCTCAAGGAACGCTACGGCACCACCTTCCGCGGCCACATGACCCACGTCGGCGAGCTGGCCATCCCGTTCGAGAGCTGGGACCACGTGCCCCACAACCCCTTCTTCGCCCCGGTGGCCGATGTGTCGGCCATCGAGACCTACATGAACGAGCTGCGCAAGAGCGGCGACTCCTGCGGCGCGCGCCTGCGCGTCACCGCGCAGGGCATGCCCGTGGGTCTGGGCCAGCCGCTGTACGACCGGCTCGACGCCGACATCGCCTACGCCATGCTCGGCCTCAACGCCGTCAAGGGCGTGGAGATCGGCGCCGGCTTCGCCAGCGTGGCACACCGCGGCAGCACGCACGGCGACAGCCTCACGCCCGAAGGCTTCAAGGGCAACAACGCCGGCGGCGTGCTCGGCGGCATCAGCACCGGGCAGGACCTGGAAGTCGCCATCGCGATCAAACCCACCAGCTCCATCCTGATCCCGCGCGAAACCATCGACACGGCCGGCCAGCCGACCGAAGTCATCACCAAGGGCCGCCACGACCCCTGCGTGGGCATCCGCGCCACCCCCATCGCCGAAGCCCTGCTGGCCCTGGTGGTGATGGACCACGCGCTGCTGCACCGCGCCCAGTGCGGCGACGTGCAGCTGCCCACGCCCGACATCGCGGCCCAGGCGCGCGGCTGAGCCGCCTTGGAGACCGATCCGCCGCCGGGCCGCCCCAAGGCGGATCAGCCCCCTCGGGGGGCAGCGACCCGCGCAGCGGTGGAGCGTGGGGGCCTTTTCCCATTTGCGGCGCTGTCCGCGAGCTACTTCGCGCACATCGGGTTCTTCAACCCCTACCTGCCGCTCTGGCTGAAAGAGCTGGGCTTCGGCCTGATCGCCATCAGCGTGCTGACCTCGGTGCAGTCGGCCACGCGCCTGTTCGCCCCCTACCTGTGGGGCTCGCTGAGCGACCGCACCGGCGAGCGCGTGCGCCTGCTGCGCTTTGGCGCCACCACCGCGCTGCTGCTCTCGCTGGGCCTGTGGTTCGACGGCGGTGGTGTGGTGCTGTTCGTGGTGCTGCTGCTCATGTTCAGCCACACCAGCGGCATGATGCCCATGAGCGAGGCGGCGCTCGCCCACCTGGTGAGCCACGGGGGCACGTTCGACGCGAAACGCTACGGCCGCGTGCGCCTGTGGGGCTCGCTGGGTTTTCTGGTCACGGTGGTCGCTGCGGGCCTGTGGTTCGAGCGCTTCGGCCTGGTGCACTTCCCGGCCTGGACGCTGGGCACGCTCGCCGCCGTGGCCGTCAGCGCCTGGCTGCTGCCCGACTTCCGCGAACCCGCCCACGCCACGCAGGAACCCCGGCCCGCGGTCTGGCCGGTGCTGCGCCAGCCGCCGGTGCGCTGGTTCTTCGCGGCGGTGTTTTTCCACGTGCTCGCGCACATCTTCATCTACGTCTTCTTTTCGCTCTACCTGGACTCGCTGGGCTACAGCAAGACGGTGATCGGCCTGATGTGGGCGCTGTCGGTGGTGATCGAGATCGGCTGGTTCTTCACCCAGGGCCGCTGGCTGCCGCTGTTCTCGCTCTCGGGCTGGCTGGTGCTGGCCGCCGCGCTCATGTCGCTGCGCATGGGCCTCACGGCGGGTTTCGCACTGGTGTGGCCGGTGCTGCTGCTGGCCCAGGCCCTGCACGCCATCACCTTCGCCGCGCACCACACGGTGTGCATCGCCATGCTGTCGCACCATTTCCCCGGTCGCCTGCGTGGGCGCGGCCAGGCGCTCTACACCGTGGTGGGCTACGG
The DNA here is from genome assembly GCF_059424305.1 of Hydrogenophaga sp. GW456-12-10-14-TSB4. Lineage (NCBI taxonomy): Bacteria > Pseudomonadati > Pseudomonadota > Betaproteobacteria > Burkholderiales > Comamonadaceae > Hydrogenophaga > Hydrogenophaga sp. GW456-12-10-14-TSB4. The sequence goes on from NZ_JBWKZH010000037.1 coordinate 2,876, forward strand.
CCTGCCCGGTGTGGTGGGTGGGCTCAGCGGCGGCCTGCTGAGTTCGGCCTTCGGGCTGGCCAGCGTGTTCTGGCTCTCGGCCCTGCTGGCGCTGGTGGCCACCGCCTGCGCGCTGCGGGCGCGCCGCCTGAACGCCGCCCTGTCGCACGGGTGAAAGGGGCAACCCTTGCAACGGTCGTTTATCGAACGAAAGCGTGCGAACATCGAACAAATGAAGGGCCCAAACCCTGGTCATGCCGGTGGTTGACACCTAAAGTGCGGGGTGGTCCTGTTTTCAGATTCCGGAGTTGTCCATCCATGAGTGATTTCCTGCTCAACCCCCAGGAAGGCCGCGAGCCCCTGCAAGCCTCTTTCAGCGACGCGGCCAACCCGCTCGGCCTGGACGGCATCGAGTTCATCGAGTACGCCACCAGCAAGCCGCAGGCGCTGGGCCAGGTGCTGGAGATGATGGGCTTTCGCCCGGTGGCGCGCCACCGCTCGCGCGAGGTGCTGCTGTACCGCCAGGGCGGGCTCAATGTGGTGGTCAACGCCAACCCGGTGGACGCCAAGGGCGCCGCCCACGGCAGCGACGTGCCCTCGATCTCGGCCATGGCCCTGCGCGTGCGCGACGCGCGCGCGGCCTACCACTACGTGCTCGAGCGCGGCGCCTGGTCGGTGCCCACGCACGCCGAGGTGATGGAGCTCAACATCCCCGCCATCCATGGCGCGGGCGGCAGCCGCATCTACTTTGTGGACCGCTACAAGGACTTCTCGATCTACGACGTGGACTTCGTGCCGATTCCCTCGGTCGACCAGCACCCGCCGGCCACCGCCGGCATCCATTTCTTCGGCGTCGTGCAGTACATCGGCCCCGAGCGCAGCAACGACTGGATCGCGTTCTACGAAGAACTCTTCGGCACCGAGCTGATCCCCGACGAACAGCGCTTCGGCATCATGCCCAAGGGCACGCTGCTGCGCACGCCGGCGCTGGACCCGGCGCAGCGCTTCATGCTGCAGCTCATCGAACCCGAGATGCACGTGGTGGACGCCGACGAGCGCCTGCAGCGCATCGGCCTGGGCGTGCCCGATGTGCTGGCGGCGGTCAAGGCGCTGCGCGCCCTGGGCGTGGAGTTCGTCGAGACCCAGGCCGCGCACACCGAGCAGCGCGGCGCGATCAGCAAGACCTACCTGGGCTCGGTCGTGTTCGAGCTGGTGCACAGTGAGAAGGAGTGAGGCCATGAGCCCGACGCGCGCTTCCTCCGAGGCCATCAGCGGCTTCGGCATGGACACCATCACGCTGGCCGGCCCGCTCGAAGCGAAGCTGGCGGCGATGAAGGCCGCCGGCTTCTCGCAGGTGATGCTCAAGGCCAACGACCTGGTCGGCCACCCCGGCGGCCTGGGCGCGGCCGTGCAGGCCGTGAAGGACAGCGGCCTGCGCGGCACCGGCTTCCAGGTTCTGCGCGACTTCGAGGGCCTCTCGGGCCACCTGCACCACTACAAGGTGGACATCGCCAAGAGCATGCTCGAGATGTGCGCCGCGCTGGGCTGCAAGGTGCTGCTGGCGTGCTCGTCCACCTCGGCGCACGCCTCGCAGGACCTGGACCACATCGCGCGCGACCTGCGCAAGCTCGCCATGCTGGCGATTCCCTTCGGCATCCGCATCGCCTACGAAGGCCTGTCCTGGGGCCGCACGATCAACGAGTTCACCACCGCCTGGGACGTGGTCTGCCGCGCCGACTGCCCCAACCTGGGCATGGGCATCGACTCGTTCCACATCTTCGCGGCCAAGACCTCGCTGGAAGAGATCGACTACCTCGACCCCTCCAAGATCTTCCTGGTGCAGCTGGCCGACTTCATGTGGCAGGAGACCAAGACCTTCGAGGAGCGCATGACCACGGCGCGCACCTTCCGCGTGTTCCCCGGCGAAGGCGTGCACAGCGAGCAGCTGGCCGAGCTCGTGCTCAAGCTGGATGCGCTGGGCTACGAAGGCGACTACAGCTTCGAGGTGTTCAACGACGACTACCAGCAGATGCCGCTGCCGGTGGTGGCCGAGCGCGCGCGCCGTTCGGCGCTGTGGCTGGCCGAGGACGTGATGCGCCGCTCGATGCCGCTGCCCAACCAGATGCGCCTGAAAACCTTGCGCGCGTGATCAGCCGCGCCGCAGGCGCACGCCGAGCCAGCCGCACAGCGCAATGAGCCCGATGCCGGCCACCGTCCAGGCATCGGGCGCGTAGCCGAACACCACCCAGCCCGCCAGCGTGGCAAACGCGATCTGGGCGTACAGGTAGGGCGTGAGGCGCGAGGCCGGGGCGTGGTGGTAGGCCTGGATCAGCAGGTAGTGGCCGACCGAGCCGAACACCCCGAGCAGGCCCGCGAGCGCCCACAGTGTCCAGTCGGCCAGCGGGGCCCAGCTCCAGGGCAGCAGCAGCGAACAGCAGGCCAGGCCGAGCAGCCCGGTGTAGAAGTGCATGGTGCCCGGGTCTTCCGTGCGCACCATGCGGCTGGTGAGGATCTGGTAGGCCGCGTTCACGAGCACCAGCAGCAGGGGCAGCAGCATGGCGCCGTGGAAATCGCTCCCTTTGGGGCGGATCACGATCATCGCGCCGGCCAGGCCGCCGATCACCAGCGCCCAGGTCAGCGGGGGCACGGGTTCGCGCAGCATCAGCGCGGCCAGCAGCGTGACCGCCAGCGGCACCAGCATCATGATGGCGGTGAACTCGCCCACCGGCACATGGCGCAGGGCCAGGTAGGCCACGACGCTGGAGCCCAGCATCAGCACCCCACGGCCGAACTGCCAGCCCGGTGCGCGCGTGTGCAGCAGCGAGCGCCCGCGCTGCGGCCAGAGCAGCGCCGTGGTCATCAGGGTCTGGGTGAGGTAGCGCAGCCAGACCGCCATCACCACCGGCACGGCGGGGCCCACGTATTGGGAGGTGGTGTCCAGCAGCGCGAAGCACAGGGTCGCGCAGACCAGCAGCGCGATGCCCAGGGCCGTGCGCCGCGCAGATTCGGGTTGGGTCACGGGCGGTTCAATAACTCAGTTTCGCCACCGAGCGCAAGACCTCGGCGGTGGTGGTGGGCAGGCCGAAGAATTCCAGGTAGGCCGGGATCTGTTCGAACAACATGTCCGAGCCTACCTGAACCGGGCAGCCCCGCGCCCGCGCGGCCGACAGGAAGGCCGTCATCTCCGTCCTCATCACCACCTCGCCCACGAAGGTGCGCGCCTCCAGGCGGGTTACGTCCATCGGCAGCGGGTCGCCTTCGTTCATGCCCATGGGCGTGGCGTTGACCACCAGGTCCAGGCCGGCCGGGTCGTTGCTGCCGGTGCTGACCTCGATGGCCGGGTAGTGGGTCTTCAGGCGCTGGCCCAGGGCCTGGGCCGAGGCGGCGTTCACGTCGTACAGCGCGATGGCGCCGATGCCCGCGCCGGCCAGCGAGGCCGCGATGGCGCTGCCCACACCACCGCTGCCCACCACCAGCACGCGCGCGCCGTTCAGGTTCAAGCCCTTGCGCTGCACGCCGCGCACGAAGCCCGCGCCGTCGAACATGTCGCCCACCAGGCGGCCGTCGGCGGTGCGCTTGACGGCGTTGCATGCGCCGGCCACCTTCACCGTGGGCGTGACCTCGTCGATCAGACCCACTGTGGCCACCTTGTGCGGCATCGTGATCAGCGCCCCCCGGATGTTGGTGAGCGTGAACACCGACTTGAGAAAAGCCGGGTAGTCCGGCGGCTGGCAGCCCATCGGCACCACCACCGCGTTCACCCCCACCTGCTCGAAGTAGGGGTTGTAGATCATCGGCGACTTGAACGTGTGCGTCGGGTAGCCGATGTGGGCGATGAGTTCGGTGGTGCCGTTGATCATGGTCAGGCCTTCTTGGCGCGCGCGTGGCTCACCGCCGTACGCAGGCCCATCAGGTAGCTCTCGACGCCGAAGCCCGCGATCTGGCCCTGTGCGATCTCGGCCAGCACCGAGTGGTGGCGGAACGCCTCGCGCGCATGGATGTTGGACATGTGCACTTCGATGATCGGGCAGGGCAGGATCGCGAGCGCGTCGCGGATGCCGTAGCTGTAGTGCGTCCAGGCGCCGGCATTGATCATCACCGCGTCCACCTTGTCGAAGAAGGCCTGGTGGATGCGCTCGCACATCGCGCCTTCGAAGTTGGTCTGGAAGGCCTCGACCTCCACGCCCAGTTCCTTGCCCAGCGTGCTCACCTGCTCGTTGATCTGGTCCAGCGTGATGGTCCCGTACTGCTTGGGGTCGCGCTTGCCGAACATGTTGAGGTTGATGCCGTGCAGCATGAGAACTTTCATCGTCGCTCCAGAAGATGGGATGTTGAAAAAAAGAAAAAAGGTCAGGCCAGTTCGACCGTGCGGCCGCTGGCGGCCGCTTCGGCGATGGCCTCGGTGACGCGCAGATTGTCCAGCCCGTCGCGCGCGCTCACCAGCGGGCGGGCCTCGCCGCGCACCACGGCACCGAAGTGCTCCATCTGGTGTTTCAGCGGGTCGTCGCGCACCAGGCCCACTGTACCGACCTCGAAAGGCTTCCACCACGAGCGCTCGTCGTCGCCAGGGTAGGTCTTGAGCCGCATGGTCGGCACCGAGAGGCTGCCGTGGGTGCCTGCGATCACGTAGCAGTCCTCGTCCGCGTAACTCGGGTAGGCCGGGTTCTCCTGCGAGGTCTGCTCCCAGCTGCGCGGGCAGGCCGCGGTGTCCGAGAGCATGAAGCTGCCGAGCACGCCGTTGGCAAAGCGCAGGTTGATGGCCACCGTGTCCTCCACCGGGAAGCCGCGCGTGGCGTGCGACTTGAAGGCCTGCACCGCCGCGATGTCGCCGCACAGCATGCGCAGGTTGTGCACCTCGTGGATCATGTTCAGCAGGATCGGCCCGCCGCCGATCTCGCGGCGCCAGGGGCCGTCGGCGAAATAGCGCTCGGGTTTGTAGAAGGTGGCGCTGCCCATCACACTCACCAGCCGGCCCAGCTGGCCCGAGGCCACCACCTGGCGCGCCTTGGCCATGATGGGGCTGTGGGCCCGGTGGTGGCCGATCAGCACCGGTGCGCCGGTCTTCTCCACCTCGTCCACCAGCTGCCGGCCTTCGGCCACGGTGGTGGCGATGGGCTTTTCCAGCAACACCGGCAGGCCCGTCGCGATGCACTGCAGCGCCTGCGGCACGTGCAGCGCGTTGGGCGTGGCCAGCACCAGGCCGTCGGGCCGGTGCTCGCTCGCCAGCAAGGCCTCGATGGACGGGTACAGCGGCACGCCGGCCTGCTGCGCCACCGCCTGCGCGGCTGGCGATGGGTCCACCACCGCGCTCAGCGTGCAACGGTCGCCGGCCTGCGCCACGCCCATGTGGGCCTGGCCGATGTAGCCGGCACCGGCCACGGCGATGCGGGTCTTGCTCATGGGCCGCGGCGAGGGTGGGTTTACTTGTTGCGGACCTTGGCGAGCTCGGCCTGCAGGCTTTGCACGGTTTCCTGGCCCACGGCCACGGCGAACTTGGCGATCACCGGGCGCAGCTTGTCGCGCAGCTTGTCGGTCTCGGCGGGCGAGAGCTCGGTCACCTGCATGCCGCCCTTCTTCATGTTGTCCAGCGCCGCCGCCACCTGGCCGCGCGCCTGCTCACGCTGGTACTTGGCCGATTCCTGCGCCGCGTCGGCCACGATCTTCTTCTGCGCCGCGTCCAGCGTGTCCCAGAACTTCTTGCTGATGATCACCGACTGCGGGTTGTACTGGTGGTTGCTCAGCACCACGTACTTCTGCACCTCGTAGAACTTGTTGGCGTTGATCACCGTGACCGGGTTCTCCTGGCCGTCGATCGCCTTCTGCTCCAGCGCCGCGTACACCTCGGGGAAGGGCAGGGGCGTGGGGTTGGCGCCCAGGGCCTTGACCCAGTCCACGTTGATCGGGTTCGGGATCACGCGCAGCTTCAGGCCTTCCAGGTCTTCCAGCTTGGTGATGGGGCGCTTGCTGTTGGTGATGTTGCGAAAGCCCAGTTCGTAGTACGCCAGGCCGATCAGGCCTTTTTCCTGCAGCTTGTCGTGCAGTTTCTTGCCGAAGGGGCCGTCGACCACGGCATCGGCTTCCTTCGTGTTGGCGAACATGAAGGGGAAGTCGTAGATCGCGAACTCCTTCACCTGGCTGGCGAAGATGCCGGAGTTCATCGAGGCCATCTCCAGCGTGCCGCCCTGGATGGCCGACACGTTGGCCTGGTCGCTGCCCAGCGTGCCGCCGGGGAAGAGGTTGACCTTGATCTTGCCGCCGGACTTGGCCGCGACCAGCTCCGCGAACTTCTCCATGCCCATCACGATCGGGTGGCCCTTGGGGTTCTGGGTCGCGAACTTGATGGTCTTGTCCTGCGCGTGCACGGCGCCGAAGGCGGTCACCGCGAGGGCGGCGACGAGGGTCTTGAGCATCAGGCGTTTCATGTTGTCTCCAAAGAAAAGATGGGCAGTACGCTGAGATCCGGGGGCCCGGCCTGCGGCGTACCACGCACAGACCGGGTCATGAAAAAAACGAGGTCAGTTGCCGATCAGCCAGCGCGCCGGCACCATGACCAGCGAGGGGAACAGCACCAGCAGGAACATCACCGCGAACTGCACCAGCATGAAGGGCATCACGCCGCGCGTGACGTCGTCCATGCGCATGCGGCCCACGCCGGCCACGGTGTTGAGCACGGTGCCCACCGGCGGCGTCACCAGGCCGATGGAGTTGTTGATGATGAACAGCACGCCGAAGTACACCGGGTCGATGCCGGCGGCTTTCACCAGGGGCATCAGCACCGGGGTGAGGATCAGGATGGTGGGCGTCATGTCCATCGCCGTGCCCACCGCGATCACCAGCAGCATGATGGCGAACATCAGCAGCATCGGGCTGTCCAGCAGCGGCTGCAGCAGCGCAACGATCTGGTCGGGCAATTGCGCCACCGTGATCAGCCAGGCCGAGACCATGGCCGCGGCCACCAGGAACATGATCACCGCCGTGGTCTTGGCCGCGTTCAGGAACACTTCGTAGAGCTGCTTGACCGTCAGCTCGCGGTAGATCACGCCGGCCACGAAGAGGGCGTAGACGGCGGCCACCACGGCCGCTTCGGTCGGCGTGAACACGCCCATGCGCAGGCCCACCAGGATGATCAGCGGCAGCATCAGCGCCCAGCCCGCGCTGCGCATGGCGGCGATCACCTCGCGCGCCGACTTGCGCGGCGGCGGCTCCAGCTTTTCGCGCCGCGTGGTCCACCACCAGGTGGCCCACAGGCCGGCCGCCAGCAGGATGCCGGGGAAGATGCCCGCGAGGAACAGCTTGGAGATCGACACGTTGGCCGCCACGCCGAAGATCACGAAGCCGATCGAGGGTGGGATGATCGGGCCGATCACGCCGCAGGCCGCGATCAGGCCGCCGCTGCGCGCCTTGTCGTGGCCGGCCTTGACCATCATCGGCAGCAGCAGGGCCGTCAACGCGGCCGCGTCGGCCACGGCCGAACCGGAGAGCGCGGACAGCAGGCAGGCCGCGACGATGGTCACGTAGCCCAGGCCGCCGCGCACATGGCCCACCAGTGCCATCGCGAAGTTCACGATGCGCCTGGACAGGCCGCCGGTGTTCATGATCTCGCCGGCCAGCATGAAGAAGGGCACGGCCAGCAGGGGGAAGCTGTTCGCACCCTCGGTCAGGTTCTGGGCCAGGATCTGGGCGTCGAACATGCCCATGTGCCACATGAGGCCGACACCGCTGAGGAGCAGCGCGAAGGAAATGGGCACCCCGATGGCCATGGCGGCCAGCAAAGTACCGAGGAAGATGGCAATGGTCATGACGGTCTTCCGGTGCGTTCAGGGTTGGGGGCTGCCGGGGGTGCCGGGAGGCGGCACGTCTTCGGATTCGCGGATGCCGATCAGCTCGTCCTCGCTCATCTGGCCTGCCAGCAGGCGCCACAGGTTCAGCAGCAGGATGGGCGCGGCCAGCACGGCGAACACCATGCCGCTGGCGTAGAAGTAGGCCATCGAGGTCTCCATCACCGCGCTGGTGGAGTCCCAGTTGATCTTCACCTGCTCCCACGCGCCCTGGTAGATCAGCCAGCACACGTACAGCATCAGTCCCAGGCTCGCGGCCAGGCACAGCTTGCGGCCCAGCACCGGCAGGCGCGAGATCAGCGAGTCGGTGCCGAGGTGGGCGCGTTCGTTCAGCGCCACCACGGCGCCGAGGAAGGTCATCCACACGAACAGCCAGCGCGACAGCTCTTCGGACAGGGTGATGCCTGAGTTGAAGCCATAGCGCATCAGCACGTTGCCAAACACCATGACCACCATGCAGGCGAGGAAGAGCACCATCAGCCAGGCGAGCAGCCGACAGTAGGTGTTGATGAGGTTCTGGATCACGCAGGTCTCCTGAATCGTTCGTTTGATTTGTTAATGTACGAACTGGTTAGTTTTCCACGTATCGGTAGTTACCCTAGGTCGGCCAACCGGCCGTCGGGCGGTGGGGCGCCTCAGGCGCGCACGTAGCGCAGCACCATCTCGGTGATGGCGGTGCGGCGCGCGGCCGCAACCTTCGGGTCGGTCAGGTCGCGCTTGAAGATCAGGCCGAAGGTGTGGCGGTTGGACACATTGAAGAACGTGAGCGCCGAGATGGAGGCGTGGATGTCGATCGCATCCAGCCCCGGGCGGAACACGCCCGAGGCCACGCCGCGTTCGTAGAGCTGGCGGATGGCCGAGATCGCCGGCACATTCAATTGCTGGATCGAGTGGCTCTGCGCCAGGAACTGGCCCCGGTTCATGTTTTCCGAGATCACCAGCCGGATGTAGTTCTCGTTGCTGGCGTGGTGGTCGAAGGTGAACTCCACCAGCTTTCGCAGCGCGGCAACGGGTTCGAGGTCCTCCAGGTGCTGCTGGCTCTCGATCTCCCGCATGCGGCGGTACGACTCTTCCAGTGCGGCCAGGTACAGGCCCTCCTTGCTCTGGAAGTAGTAGTAGATCATGCGCTTGCTGGTCTGCGTGGCCGCCGCGATCTCGTCGATGCGCGCACCCGCCAGCCCCTTTTCCGCGAACTCGGCCAGGGCCACCTCCATGATGTTGGCCATGGTCCGCTCCGGGTCGTTGGTGCGGGTGGTTTCCTTGACCGGCGCCGCGCTGCGCGCGCCCCGACGACGGGAATGTACCGTTTCGTTCATTTGCGCAGTATAGGCCGGGGTGGCCTTGCGCGCAGCCTCAGGGCATGGGCGGGTTGCGCCGCAGCGGGTTGAACCCTGTCACCAGCGCCGAGGCCAGCAGCACCAGTGCGCCACCCACGAAGATGCCCGACGACAGCGCCTCGCCCAGGAACAGGTGGCCCCAGGTCACGCCGAACACCGGGATCATGAACACCGGGCTCATCGCCGCCACCGGCGTCACGTGCCGGATGATGCGCAGGTGCGCCCAATAGGCCAGGCCCGAGGTGACCACGCCCATCACCAGCACCGCAGCCATGCCCGTGGGCGTGAACGTGGCCTGCGGCCAGGCCCACAGCGTGCCCGGCAGCACCAGCACCATCGCCCCCGCGTGGATGCCTGCGGCGATCGCCAGCGGCTGCATGCGCGTGGTGGCGCGCTTCATCAGCGGCGTGGAACAGCCGTAACACGCCGCCGCCAGCACGCAGGCCAGCGCCGCCGCGATCGTGGCCGCGTCGGGCTGCACCGGGCCCAGCCGCACGATCAGGCCCACCCCGATGAAGCCGCACACGCAGCCCAGCAGCTTGCGCGCCGTGAGCGTGTCTTCCTTGAACCAGCTCGAGGCCAGCGTGCCGAACAGCACCGCCGTGGTGTTGAGCAGCGCGCTGTAGCCCGCCGGCAGCCGCAGACCGGCCCAGGCGTAGAGCAGAAAGGGCACCGCCACCGAGAGCCCGCCCATCAACAGCAGCTCGCGCCAGTAGCGCCATGGCCAGGCCTGCTTCAGGCCTCGCATGATCAGCGCCAGCGTGAGCCCGGCCAGTGCCACGCGGCAACCCGCCAGCACCAGCGGACCTATCTCCGGCACCGCCACACGGATGAACAGGAACGATGCGCCCCAGAGCGCCGACAGGCCGACCAGCTGAAGGAAGTGGCGGGGCCTCAAACGAGCGGCACGGTGAGCCCGCGCACCACGGCCTTCGTGTCCGGGCGCACGCCGCGCCACCACAGGAAGGCTTCCGCCGCCTGCTCCACCAGCATGCCCACGCCATCGGCCACGCGCTCCACGCCCGCCGCCTTCGCCTGCCGCAGGAAGGGCGTGAGGCCCTTGCCGTAGACCATGTCGTAGGCCAGCGCGCCGGGGGCGAACAGACCATCCGGCAGCGGCAGCGTCTCCTGAGAAAGCCCGGTGGAGGTGGCGTTGATCACCACGTCGAAGCGATGCCCCAGCAGCGTCTCGTAGCCGCCGGTCTGCAGCGGCACGTGGGCCGCGAAATCGTGGCGCAGCCCGTGCGCCTTCTCGGGCGTGCGGTTGGCCACCGCCAGCAGGGCCGGCTGCTCCGCCGCGATCGGCAGCAGCGCGCCGCGCGTGGCACCGCCCGCCCCCAGCAGCAGCACGCGCTTGCCCTTGAGCGGCACGCCCAGGTTCTGCTGCAGGTCGTTCACCAGGCCCACGCCGTCGAAGTTGTCGGCGAGGATGCGCTCGCCCTCGAACTTCAGGCAGTTGGCCGCGCCGGCCAGCCGGGCGCGCTCGCTCGGCTCGGTGGCGATCTCGAACGCCTGCAGCTTGAACGGCAGGCTCACGTTCAGCCCGCGCCCGCCGCCCGCCCGAAAGCCCAGCACCGTCTCTGAAAAACCGTCCAGCGGTGTCTCGATGGCGGTGTAGCCCAGGTCCTGCCCGGTGCTGCGGGCGAACTCGGTGTGGATCCAGGGCGATTTGCTGTGGCCAATGGGGTGGCCGAGAACGGCGTAGCGGTCGGTCATGGGACGAGGCAGGGTTGAGAAAGCAACATTGTGGCGCAAGCCCCTGAACCGGCCACGGGCATGGCCGTCGGCCTACCATGGCGCCCATGAACACCACCCCCCTCAAGATCGATTTCGTGTCCGACGTGTCCTGCCCCTGGTGCGCCGTGGGCCTGGGCGCGCTCGAAGAAGCCCTGCAGAAACTCCAGGGCGACGTGGCCGCCGACCTGCACTTCCAGCCCTTCGAGCTCAACCCCCAGATGGGCCCCGAAGGCCAGGACATCGGCGAACACCTCGCCGAGAAATACGGCTCCACGGCCGAACAGCAGGCGCAGATCCGCAACACCATCCGCGCGCGCGGCGCCGAGGTGGGCTTTGCCTTCAACCCCGAAGGCCGGGGTCGCATCTGGAACACCTTCGACGCCCACCGCCTGCTGCACTGGGCCGGCGAGGAAGGTGCGCCCGGCCAACAGCACGCGCTGAAGAAAGCGCTCATGGCCGCCTGCCACACCCGCAGCGAAGCCATGGGCCACCACGACGTGCTGCTCGGCTGCGTGCGCGAAGCGGGGCTGGACGAAACGCGGGCCAAAGCCATCCTGGCGAGCGACGAATTCGCCAACGACGTGCGCGAGCGCGAAGCCTTCTACACCAGCCACGGCATCCGCTCCGTGCCGGCCGTCATCATCAACGACAAGCACCTCATCTCCGGCGGCCAGCCGGCGGCGGTGTTCGAGCAGGCCTTGCGGCAGATCGCGGCCGAATAAGCCCAGGCTTCAGTACAGCCGGATCGCCACGTCGAAGTGCCAGGTGCGGCGGATCTCCACCACGTCGTACTGGCGCGACAGCGCGGGTGAAAACGCCGGGTAGTTCGCCAGGCTCTGGATGATGCGGGTCACCGCCTCGTCGATCGCCGGCACGCCGCTGGTGCGCACGAAGGTGATCGACTCCACCGAGCCGTCGGCGCGGATCGCCACCGTCACCACCGGGTTGGTGTGCGGCAGCTTCACCGCCTCGCGCACCATCTCGAAGGTGTTGCTGTTCAGCTGGATCTTGCGCGCCCAGGTCTCGGCGTAGCGCACCAGCTCTTCGTTGTTGTCCACCAGCCCGAACAGGCGGCCCCGGCGCAGCGGGCTGCCCTGCGGGTCGCGCAGCGCCGCCGCGTCGGCCGCGTCGCGCCGGGCGCGTTCCTCGTCCAGTTGGCGGCCGATCGCGCGCAGGCGCTCTTCGCGCTTGGCCTCGTGCTCCGCGCGCTCGGCCGCCAGGCGCGCGGCCTCGGTGCGGCCGGCGTCCTGAGCGGCAGCCTGTTGCGCCGCCTGTTGAGCAGCGGCTTGCTGTTGTGCGGCGGCTTGTGCCGCAGCCGCCTGGCGTTCGCCTTCCTGCCGCGCTGCCTCGGCCGCCCGGGCGGCGGCTTTCTGCTGGGCTGCCGCCTGTTGCGCGGCGGCCGCTTGCGCTGCCGCTGCTGCGGCCTGCTGAGCGGCGGCTTGCTGTGCCGCCGCTTGCCGTTCGGCATCGAGCCGCGCGGCCTCGGCCCGGGCGGCTTCCTGGCGTGCGGCCTCCTGCGCGGCCAACTGCTGCGCGGCAGCGCGCTGAGCCGCAGCTTGCCGCTCCGCCTCCAGCCGGGCGGTTTCGAGGCGCGCTGCCTCCTGGCGCGCGGCTTCTTGTTGAGCCGCCGCGGCCGCCTGCTGTGCCGCCAACTGGCGTTCGGCCTCCAGTCGGGCCGCTTCGACGCGGGCGGCTTCTGTCCGCGCCGCTTCCTGTTGCGCTGCGGCCTGTCGTTGAGCCTCCAGGCGCGCGGCCTCGGCCCGTGCCGCTTCCTGGCGCGCGATCTCCTCGCGCCGCTGGGCTTCCTGCTGAGCGGCTGCCTGTTGTTGCTGCTGCGTTGTTTCCCGCTGCGCCGCCGCCTGGCGCTCGGCGGCCTGCCGGGCCGCTTCTGCCCGGGCGCTTTCCTGGCGAGCGGCTTCCTGCCGTGCGGCCTCTTGCTGCGCCGCTGCTGCCGTCGCCCGCGCCGCCGCTGCCTGCCGTTCGGCGGCCTCGCGCTTGGCCGCTTCGGCCTGCGCGGCGGCTTCGCGGCGCGCGGCCTCTTCGCGGGCGGTGGCCTGGCGTTCGGCCTCCTGGCGTTCCACCTCCAGCCGCGCGATTTCCACCCGCGCCGCTTCGCGCTCGGCTTCCTGCCGGGCCGCTTCTTCCTGGCGTGCAGCGGCTTGCGCGCGCTCCGCCTCCAGCCGCGCCATCTCGAAGCGCTTCGCTTCCTGGCGTTCAGCCTCCTGGCGTTGCTGCAGCTGGGCTTCCTGTTCGGCGCGCTCGCGCAAGGCCCGCTCGGCGGCGGCCGCCTGTTCGCGTTGCTCACGTTGTTCGCGGTCGATCTCCGCTGCATCGCGCGGCGGCGGCATGGCGGCCTCCAGGCGCGGCGGCGTCGGGGCTGCCGCGACCACGACGGGCGCCGGTGCCACCACGGGCGCAGGGGCTGGCGGGGGAGCCGCCGCCACCGGTGCTGCGGGTGCGGGAGGCGCGGGTGCAGGGGCCTCTGAGCTTTCAGGGGCGGCCGGTGGCGGCGCTTCGGCCACGGCCACCGGGGACGCCGGCTGAGCCACGGCGGGCGCGGGGGTGCTGCTGCGCGCTGGGGCAGCGCCCCCCACGGGTTGCCCGCCTGGGGCTTGCGCCACAGGCAAGGGGGTGGCGGGCGTGGGTGCGCTGGCCGGCTGCGCCGGGCCCAGCACCACATGGAGCGTGGGCACCTCGGCCCGCCGCTCCTGCCAGGGGAAGCCGAAACCCGGCAGACCCATGCCCTGGCCGCCAAAAGTCAGGCTGAGCAGCAGGGCGTGAAAGACCAGGGAATACGTAAGCGCCAGCGCCATGCGCCGGCGTTCCGGGTCCATGCCCGCCCACAGGCCACGGGCGGTGCTTGCCGTGGCCAGCGAGGGTCCCGCCGGCATCGGGCGAGAAGAGGGGGGTGGCGCGGGCATGGGGCCGATTGTCGTATCCAAACCGGTGGCCCCGGGGCGACGTATCTCACGCTTCTCCCGCCAGCGGTGCCGGCGAGCCTCGACGAACCCACTCGCCTACTTGACGCGAGGCTTCGCCAACGGCCAGTAATGCCGTCCGCTATGGAGCTCGGTGGCGCAGGCGTAGATCGCGTCAATGGCGTGCCCCAGCGCTTTGACCTGCCGCCGCATCTCGGCCTTGAGCGAGCGGCGCATCGCGGTGATCTGTTCGGGTGGGGCGAAGGTTTCCACGGCGTCTTCCGGGCTCTCGGGCGCCACGGCGGTGTCCAGCGAGATGCTCGCCTCCAGCGTGGTGGAGAGCTGTGCGAGTTGCTCCATGCTTTGCTCGGCCAACGTGAGGACGTAAGGCGTGAGGGCGGCGATGCGCTCGGGCTTGAGCGGGCGACCCGTTCTCGAGTTGGATTTGGCTGCTGGCGTGGGCGCTCTCATGCTTCTCCTGGGCGGTGTGGATCGAGCTTCCAATGCCTTTCAAGTCATGCTGACCTGTGGCGCTTGATGAGTGAAGCACTGATCTAGGATGGCAAATTGCCGCGCTTTTATCTACGGAGTTTGCTTCTCATATGGCGTGCGAAAGACTGGCCGCGGTAAGTGGTATTCCCCCGCCTTGGTTGTGTGTTTGCGAAGGCTAAACTTCGGCTATCAGCCAGCAGCAGACATTGGAATCAGTCATGGGTACCCCTAACCGCCTTACTCGCCAGGCATGTGTCATTGCTTTGTCCGCCACCGCTTTGTTGGGATTTGGAGGAGCGATGGCTCAAACGCAGCAACGAATCCCACGCAGTCAGCTTGAGACGATGTTCTCGGAAATGCGTGCCAAGGCCCCTTGGAACGTTGACGGCCCGCTGCTATGGGGCTATTTCTTCTTCGATGGCTCCCAAGGCAAGCTGGAGTTGGCGGCTACAGAACTAGCAGCGAAGGGCTACCGAGTCGTCAGCATTGACCCTGTGCACATCGGCCTTTTCCGACTGCATGTCGAGCGAATTGAGGTCCATTCACCAGTATCGCTGGACGCTCGCAATCAAGAGTTGTATGCACTCGCAGACCGGCTGAAGATCGCTTCATACGATGGCATGGACGTTGGGCCGGCTGCGCCACTGTCTAGGAAGTAGCATCTGGATTGACGTCCGCTTCGGGCCCGGTCCAGTCTGAGCTAGCATGACGGCAATCGGCCAAATGCAGACGCTCGGTCTCGCGGGCCTTCTGGGGGAGCACCATGAGGGCTGTTCGTTGGTTCCATTTCGTGCCCGCGATTGCACTTGTATTGGGTGGCAGCGTCGCTCATGCTGAGGTGTACCGCTGGAAAGACAGCAACGGCCAGGTCCATTTTGGAGACCGGCCGGATCCCATTTCGCAGGGCGCGAAGAAGGTGGTTGTTCCCCGCCCCAATCTGGCAAAGAGCCTTGAGGTCGCTCCGAAGCCGGCTTCTGCCGGCACGACAAAGGCCAAATCGGATGGCGATACCGGCCCTTCAACAATCCTTCCGGAAGCGGCTGAAAGGCCCAAGCCTGAACCCACACCCAAACTAGGCATTGCCGCACAACGCAAAGACAGCTGCCAAGCGAAGTGGGCCGCCTACGAAGCCAGTGCGGCTTGCTTTGGCGCTTGCGGCAAAAGCAATGGTGGGGGAAGAACAAGAAACAATGCCGGCTGTGAGCATTGCGCCGAAGCGCCGAGGCCGAATTGTTGATGAGGGCAATGGGCCATAGGCAACAGTTCAGTAAGACCGAAGGGCAATACGCCAGCCCCTTTCGGCTCGCACAGCTATCCATAGATTCTCGTGCGTGCTCAGAACTTCACCCAACCCGTTCTTCCTCGTGTACGTCACGAGGAAATGCACCTTGTCGGCGCTTGCAAGCACAACTTCTTTCCTGACGTACTCGGTCTTGGCCCAACCCGACGCCATAAGGTTGTGGAAAAAATCGAGGGGATGCTGACCGGGCTCGGTCCATACGAGACACGCTGCACCCGAAAGCATGATGTGAGGGAAGGCAAGCTGTTCGTCCATTCGCTCCAAGTCGCAATCGTTGAACGCGTCGGTAAATCGATCGAGGCAATCCGATGCCTCAGAAACGCCGTATTCACCGGCAAGGGTGGCGGGCGGAGCGACAAATTTAGCGAAGTCGTGCATCTGGATAGAGTGGTGGGGGCGAACGTCAACGCCTGGCCGACGACCGCCATGCTGAGCACCTCAGCTATTTTTGGGCGAGATAGGTTTTCTGATTTGAGATCGTGACATCGTTGTTCCCGATGTCCGCTATCTGGCCGATAGGCGCCATGGTAGCTGAGACTGGCTCGGCCCCTTTTGGGTCTCAGCTACGATGGCGCCTATCGGCCAGAAGCGGCCAGTGACGGAGGGACCGTGAATCATCTCTTTCTCGTACACATCTCGGGCTGGCTATCTTCTATGCGCTGGTAGCCACAGTTGCCTGCGTGATGCACCTCAATGGTCCCAACGCAAGCTTGGCGGGAGTTGCGATTCTCCTTGCGCTGTTTGGCACTCCATTTGCACTGCACGCAATTGCGCTCAGTGGGGTTAGAAATGGTCGTTCTTGGGGCCGCCATCTCTCGCGGGTGCTCGGCGTTTTACTTCTGTTTGCGGTCCCCATCGGCACGATCCTCGGTGCCCTGATGTTGATGCGGACCGGCAAGACCGACTGGCAATCGAGTTGAGACGCCTATCGGCCAGATGCGGTCATGGTTTTAATTCATCTCATCGAACCGCGGACGCTCGATTTCATCGAGGACACCAAATTCTTTTCTTCTCTTCTTACCCCACCATGCGCCTGCTTCGCACCTTGCTGATCGCGGCCCTTTTCGCGACTTCCCTCGCGTCCCGCGCGGCCGACCTCTTTCCGGTGCGCAGCGTCGCCCTGGTTCCCGCTGCCGATCCCGTCGAGTACACGCTCACCAGCCGCACAGCCGCCGCCATCATCTTCCCGATCGCCTCTGCGGGTGTATGGGCAGATGCCCGCGACAAGACACGTGCTTTCACCGCCCTCACGAAGTCTCGCGAGCCCGCTTACGGTGCCTACCTGAGCACGCTGGTGGCCGACCGTCTGCGCGCGGCGGGCTACCAGGTTCGGCTGATCGAGCCTGAACACCGCGACCCGGCCGACCCGGATGGGGTGGACCTCGAAGCCCTGGTGTTCGATGAAGACATCGGCATGCAATTGCAGTTCGACACCATGGGCTTTTTCTCCGGCATGGGGACGCTGGGCTTCGCGCCCAAGGTCAACGTCGACGCGCATTCCTTTCTGCGCAGCGGTGCCGAAAACCCGTTCAGCACCACGATCTACTACGGGGTGGATGCCCGGCCCAACAAGGACTGGGCGATCATGGCCCCCGACACCGCGAACATCCCTTCGTTCGAGGTCCTGATGGGCGAGCCCGAGCGCGTCGACGCGGTCTACCGTGACGCCTTGAAGCTGCTGGCCGAACGCATCGCCGCCCAGTTCATGGCGTCCTCTCCGCTCAAGGCCGCTGCGGCGCCCCCGGCGACCGATCAACTGGCCCGCGACTGAACTTCCTTGCGCAGCCGCTCTTCCTGCTCGCGCAGTTCGGGTGTCAGGGCGTCGCCAAAATCCTCGGCCGAAAAGATTTGCCGGATCTCGATTTCGGAATCGGTGCGCATGGGATTGGGGCACTTCTTCACCCACTCGATCGCGTCCTGCAGCGAGCTGCAGTTCCAGATCCAGAAGCCGGCCACCAGTTCTTTGGTCTCCGAGAACGGCCCGTCGATCACCCACCGGTCTTTGCCCGAAAACGCGACCCGGGCGCCGCGAGCGCTGGGGTGGAGGCCTTCGCCGGCCTCCATCACGCCGGCCTTGACGAGCGCCTCGTTGAAGGCGCCCATCTCGGCGAACTCCTCTTGCGTGGGCATCACCCCGGCTTCGCTGTCTTTCGTCGCTTTCACCATCACCATGAATCGCATGTTGATCTCCTTGGGTTGATCCGGGCGGCCATCCGCCCGTGTCTTGGTACGACGATTCAGGCCGCGCCATTTCGACAGCCCGCGTGAATATGACCAGAGGCACTTTACGCCGCGAGCGCCGTGCTCGAAACTCACCGCCGCTGTACGTACTTTCAACCTAAAGAGAGCGCCCCATGTTGCCCGCCGCTGCGATCACCCGTCTGTCCCTGTATGGCCTGCTGGCGCTGGCGCCTTGGGCGGTTGGCGCGCAAGTGGCGTCGCAGGTGGGAGCGGCGCGGGCAGCGGCCCTGGCTGATCAGCCCGACGATGCGGCCGGCCTGCCACCGATGCCGATGGGCGCGGGGGGCATGACGCCGATGCCGCGCAACGTGAAGAAGCTGAGCGACGGCGAACTCAGCTGCGCGCAGATCTATGCGGAAACCCAGGCGCTGGAGAAAACCAGCCAGGAGCGGGGGGCCGAAGCCGAGCAGGCGCAGGCGGCCATGATGGCCAGCCAGAACGAAATGATGAAGCAGGCCAGCGGCATGGGCGGTGGCGGCGTGACCTCGTCGGTGGGCAGCAGCCTGCTCAGCCTGATTCCCGGCGGTGGTCAGATCCAGAGCTTTGCCATGCAGGCCGCCGCTGACGCCCGTCGCGCGAGCATGCAGGACAGCGTGGAGAAGATGATGCAGGTGCAGACCCGCCTGGTGAACGCGGAGCAGGCCCGCGAGCTGGCGCAGGCGCGCAGCGAGCACCTGACCGATCTGTTCCTCAAGAAGGGCTGCAAACTCTCCGAGGCGAAGGCGGCCAGCGCGGCGCCTTAACGGGCAGCGGTCTCGGGCCGCGTCAGGGCGCGCTCGATGAAGTTCCGCTTCACCCGTGTCCTGGGCACCGGCTCGTGCAGGTGACTGAACCAGGCCCGCACATCTTCATCCAGCCCGATGCCGTGCATGTAGTTGTAGATCGCCTTGCGCAGGCCGATGCCCAGCGCGTCGTGGTCCACGCCGGTGGGGTCGATGAAGCCGATGTCGTTCTTGGCAAAGGTCACCTCCGGCAGCGGCACCAGTTCGATGCCATAGGCCGCCGGGTCCAGCCCCACGGGCGAGTGCACGGTGCACGAGAACCGGTGGAAGAAGCCGCTCTGGATGCAGCCGTTCTCGAACAGCTGGCGCACGTATTCGAGCGAGTCCACGGTGTCCTGCACGGTCTGCGTGGGAAAGCCGTACATGAGGTACGCATGCACCAGGATGCCCGCGTCTGAAAACCCTTTGGTGACGCGCGCGACCTGTTCGACGGACACGCCTTTTTTCATGAGGGTGAGCAGCCGGTCGCTGGCCACTTCGAGCCCGCCGCTCATGGCGATGCAGCCGCTGTCGGCGAGCAGTTGGCACAGCTCGGGGCTGAAGGTTTTTTCGAAGCGGATGTTGCCCCACCACGAGACGGGCAGCTGCCGGCGCAGCAGTTCGTCGGCCAGGGCTTTCAGGGCCTTGGGTGGCGCGGCCTCGTCCACGAAGTGGAAGCCGGTCTGCCCGGTTTCGTTGACGATGGCTTCGATGCGGTCGGCCAGGGTGGCGGCGGACGCGGTTTCGTAGCGGCTGATGTAGTCGAGGCTCACGTCGCAGAAGCTGCACTTTTTCCAGTAGCAGCCATGGGCCACGGTGAGCTTGTTCCAGCGCCCGTCGCTCCACAGCCGGTGCATGGGGTTGAGCATGTCGAGCAGGCTCAGGTAGCGGTCGAGCGGCAGGCCGTCCCAGGTGGGGGTGCCGATGTCTTCAAACGGCACTTCGGGCTCGACGAAGTTGATGTACTTCACCGTGGCCGGGCCGGTTTCGTGGGGCTCGCGCACGAAGGTGCGCACCAGCCGCTGCCGGGAGCGCTTGCGGTCCAGGAACTCCAGCAGCGCAAGCAGCGGGCGTTCGCCGGCGTCGAGGGTCACGTAGTCGACGAAGTCGAACAGGCGGGGTTCGGCGAGCTCGCGCAGCTCGGTGTTGACGAAGCCGCCACCCAGGGCAATGGTGATGTGCGGGTTCTGGCCCTTGATGGTCTGCGCGATGCGCAGCGCGGCGTAGAGCGCGCCGGGGAAGGGCACGGAGAGCAGCACCACGTCGGGCTTGTGCTGGGCCAGGGTGGCGAGGGTGAGGGTGTGCAGCAGCTCGTCCACCAGGGTGAAGGGCGCGGCGAGCGCGGCGGCCATGGGCTCGAAGCTGGGCTGGCTGCTGGCGAGCGATTCGGCATAACGCACGAAGGCGAAGCGCTCGTCCACGGCGTCGCGCAGCACGTCGGCCAGGTCGTTGAGGTACAGGGTGGCGATGTGGCGGGCCTTGTCCTGCACGCCGAGCGCGCCGAAGGCCCAGGCCAGGGGGTCACCGCCTTCCTCGCTGAGGGCGGCGTCCACGTAGACCTCCAGCGCGCTGAAGCGCGGGCCTTCGGGCAGCAGTTCGCGCGCGGCGATGCGGTGGGCCAGGGTGGAGTCGCGCCCCTGCAGGAAGGCGATGACGGGGCCGATGGTGCCGCGGTACCGGGCGAACTGGTCCAGAAAGGCGTGCACGCTGCCGCTGCGCCGGGCTTCGGGCTGGGCCAGGGCGCGGCCTCGCACGGCTTCGAGGCCGGCGGGGGTGAAGAGCTTGAGCACCAGCGCCAGGGCGAGGTCGGCCTGCACGGCGTCGACGCCGCGCGAGCGCAGGAAGCCGGTGATGTAGGCGGTGGAGGGGTAGGGCGTGTTGAGCTGGGTCATCGGCGGGATGAGGCTCAGCACGCGCGGGGCGTGGGTGGTCATGGGTGTGGCGTGGGAGGCAGGGGTGATCTTACGGCGTGGTGGACGCCGGCGCTGCGTCGGCCTAGCATGTACGACCAACCTGGCAGGAGACGGACATGAACACGTGGAGAAAGTGGTGGGTGTGTGCGGGGGCTCTGGGGGTGATGGCGGCGGCCCAGGCGCAGGGTTTGCGGCCGGATGTGATGGCCGGCTTTGGCGGCCGGTACGCGGTGGACTGCGTGCGGCCCGATTCGCCCCGCGTGGTGGTGGAGGCGCGGCAGATGCGGATCGAGCAGGGTAACCAGCGCATCACGGTGGGCAACCTGGATTCGGCGTTCAGCTATTTCGGCAACAGCCCGCCGCCGGAATTTCGCGTGGCGCTGATGGGGCAGGTGCAGGGCCGGCACGAGGTGCTGGGGCTGGTGAATGCCGATGGCAAGGGGCAGTACCTGCAGCTGGACGGCGACCGCACGGTGATGGCGAACCTGGGCGCGCTGGGCAAGGCGCGTTTCCGGCATTGCAACGCGGCGGCGAACGAGCAGGCGGTGGCGGACCAGAAGGCCGCGAAGCAGGCTGAGGCGGCGGCCCGCGCACCGGTGGCGCCGGGCACGGCCCGGCACCCCTCGGAGCTGATCCGCGACCCGCGTTTCAAGCCGGCCTACCTCAAGGCCCTGGGGCCGCTGGCGCGCAACGGCTGGATGGCCGAGATGACCGGCCCGGCGCCGGATCTTTCGCGCCAGCGCATCGGCGGGGTGGACTACACGGTGGCGGCGTTCTGCAAGCCGCACGACTGTGCCGACAACAACGCGGTGCTGCTGTACGACGCGGCGCAGGGCCGCGTGTACGGCCTGGTGCACCAGAACCAGCAGCAGCGGAGCTTCGGCCAGCCGCCGGGGCCGCTGTTGATCGACCTGCACGCGATCTGGCGCCGCGAGTGGCGCCCGGGCGGCAAGTGAGCGGGGTGAGCCGCCGCGCTCAGTCGCCTGCGTAGTCGCTCAGCGGCACGCAGCTGCAGAACAGGTTGCGGTCTCCGTAGACGTTGTCCACGCGGCCCACGGGTGGCCAGTACTTGGCGTGGGCCCGGGTGGAGGCGCTGGCGGCGCCCACGTCGCGCGCATAGGGGTGCGGCCAGTCGGCCTTCATGAGGCTGGGGGCGGTGTGCGGCGCGTTCTTCAGCGGGTTGTCGTCCTGCGGCCAGACGCCGTTTTCCACCTGCCGGATCTCTTCGCGGATGGCGATCATGGCCTCGATGAAGCGGTCCAGCTCGTCCAGCGTTTCGCTTTCCGTGGGTTCCACCATGAGGGTGTTGGCCACGGGGAAGGAGAGCGTGGGAGCGTGGAAGCCGTAGTCCATCAGGCGCTTGGCCACGTCTTCGGCCATCACGCCGCTGGTGTCCTTGAGCGGGCGCAGGTCCAGGATGCACTCGTGCGCCACGTGGCCGTTGGCGCTGGCGTACAGCGTGGGGTAGTGCGGTGCGAGGCGCTTGCTGATGTAGTTGGCGGCGAGGATGGCGGCCTCGGTGGCGTGCTGCAGGCCTTCCGCGCCCATCATGCGGATGTACATCCAGCTGATGGGCAGCACGGCCGCGTTGCCCAGCGGCGCAGCGCTGATGGCGCCCACGCCGTTCACCGGCAGGCCGCCGGCGGCATGGCCGGGCAGGAAGGGCACGAGGTCTTCCACCACGCAGACCGGGCCCACACCCGGGCCGCCGCCGCCGTGCGGGATGCAGAAGGTCTTGTGCAGGTTGAGGTGGCTCACGTCGCCGCCGAACTCACCCGGCGCGGCCACGCCCACCAGGGCGTTCATGTTGGCGCCGTCCACGTAGACGCGCCCGCCGTGCTGGTGCACCAGCGCGCAGAGTTCCTTCACGGTGGTCTCGAACACGCCGTGGGTGCTGGGGTAGGTGATCATCACGGCGGCCAGGTTGGCGCTGTGCTGTTCGCACCTGGCCTTGAGGTCGGCCATGTCCACGTTGCCGTTGTCGTCGCACTTGGTGACGACGACCTGCATGCCCACCATCTGCGCGCTGGCAGGGTTGGTGCCGTGCGCGCTGCTGGGGATGAGGCAGATGTTGCGGTGGCTTTCACCGCGCGAGGCGTGGTAGGCCTGGATCACCAGCAGGCCGGCGTACTCGCCCTGCGAGCCGGCGTTGGGCTGCAGGCTGATGCCGGCGTAGCCGGTGGCCTGGCAGAGCCAGTCGCGCAGTTGTTCGTCGAGCAGCTGGTAGCCTTGCAGCTGGTCGGCCGGGGCGAAGGGGTGCACGTTCGCGAACTCCGGCCAGGTGATGGGGATCATCTCGCTGGTGGCGTTGAGCTTCATGGTGCAGGAGCCCAGCGGGATCATGCTGCGGTCGAGCGCGAGGTCCTTGTCGGACAGCGCGCGGATGTAGCGCAGCATGCCGGTTTCGCTGTGGTGGGTGTTGAACACCGGGTGCGTGAGGAAGTCGCTGGTGCGGCGCAGCTCGGCGGGGATGAGCGGCTCAACGCCTTTCTCGAAGGTGTCGAAGACGGGCAGGGCCTGGCCGTCCTTGGCGAAGATCTTCCAGAGCAGGGCGATGTCGTCGCGGGTGGTGGTTTCGTCGAGCGAGACGATGAGGTACTCGCCCCAGGCCTTGCGCAGGTTGACGCCCTGGGCCACGGCGCGGGCCAGGAGGGCGTCGGTCTGGTCTTTGGTGTGCAGGGCGAGGGTGTCGAACACGCCTTGCTCGCCGTGGTGGGTGTCGCGGTGGCCGAGCTGCTCCAGGCCGCTGGCGAGGATGGCGGTGTAGGCGGCCACGCGGTTGGCGATGCGCTTGAGGCCCTGGGGGCCGTGGTACACGGCGTACATGCTGGCGACCACGGCGGGCAGCACCTGCGCGGTGCAGATGTTGCTGGTGGCTTTTTCGCGGCGGATGTGCTGCTCGCGCGTCTGCAGCGCGAGGCGGTAGGCGGGCTGGCCGTGCACGTCCACGCTCACGCCGACCAGGCGGCCCGGCAGCGAGCGCTTGAACTCGTCGCGACAGGCCATGTAGCCGGCGTGCGGGCCGCCCGCACCCATGGGCATGCCGAAGCGCTGGGTGGTGCCGACGACGATGTCCGCGCCCATCTCGCCGGGCGGCTTGAGCAGGGTGAGGGCGAGCAGGTCGGCGGCGACGATGAAGGCGGCCTGCTTGCCGTGCACGGTGGCGGCGTCTTTCGTCCAGTCGTGCAGCCAGCCGCTGGAGGCGGGGTACTGGGTGAAGGCGGCGAAGTAGTCGTCTGCCGCGAGCAGGGCGGCCCATTCCTCGCCGGACTGGGCGATCTTCACCGTGAGGCCCAGGGGCTTGGCGCGGGTCTGCACCACTTCGATGATCTGCGGGTGCACGTCGCCCGACACCACGAAGGTGTTGCCCTTGCTTTTCACCGAGCGCTTGGCCAGGGTCATTGCCTCGGCGGCGGCGGTGGCTTCGTCGAGCATGGAGGCGTTGGCGATGGCCATGCCGGTGAGGTCGCTCACCATGGTCTGGAAGTTGACCAGGGCTTCCATGCGGCCTTGCGAGATTTCGGCCTGGTAGGGCGTGTAGGCGGTGTACCAGGCGGGGTTTTCCAGCACGTTGCGCAGGATCACGCCGGGCGTGAGCGTGCCGTGGTAGCCCTGGCCGATGAAGCTCTTGAAGACCTTGTTCTTCTGCGCCAGCGCCTTGAGTTCGGCCAGTGCCGCGGCCTCGGTGACGGCCGGCGGCAGCTGCATGCCTTGGCTGCGCGCGATGCTGCGGGGCACGATGCCGTCGATCAGCGCGCGGCGCGAGGCCTCGCCGATGACCGAGAGCATGAGGGCCTCGTCGGCCTCGCCGATGCCGATGTGGCGTGCCACGAATTCAGACGGGTTTTCGAGTTCACCGAGGGGTTTGACAGACGGCATCAGCATGGGAGGCTCCGGCGCGGGAAGAGAAAGGGTCAGTTGGCCGCGAAGGCGTTGTAGGCGGTTTCGTCGAGCAGGGCATCGACCTGGGCCGGGTCGGACAGCTTGACCTTGAAGAACCAGCCGGCCTTGAGCGGGTCGCTGTTGGCCAGCGAGGGGTCGGCGCGCAGGGCTTCGTTGACTTCGGTGATCTCGCCGCTGATGGGCATGTACACGTCGGCGGCCGCTTTCACGGACTCGACCACGCCGGCCACTTCCTTCTGCGCGAAGGTCTTGCCGACTTCGGGCAGGTCGACGAACACCACGTCGCCCAGCGCGTCCTGCGCGTGCACGGTGATGCCGACGGTGGCGATGCCGCCGTCAACGGTGATCCATTCGTGGTCTTCGGTGTACTTGGTGGTCATGGAAAAGCTCCTGAAAAAGAGGGAAACAAAAAGGGGTCAACCGCGGAAGTATCGGTTGGGCACGAAGGGCATGGCGCTGACCTGCATGGGCACGGGCTTGCCGCGCACCATGGCCACCACGTTGGTGCCGATGGCGGCGTGTTCGGGGGTGACGTAGCCGATGGCGACGGGCTTGTTGGCGCTGGGGCCGATGAGGCCGCTGGAGGTCTTGCCGATCACCTCGCCGCTGGTGTTCTGCAGTTCGACGTTTTCGCGCACGGGCACCCATTCCTGGGCGATCAGGCCCACGCGCTTGCGCGCCAGGGGCTCGCTGCCGTCGAGTTGCGCGAGCACACGGGCCGCGCCGGGGAAACCACCCGCGCGTTCGCCGCCGGTGCGGCGCACCTTCTGCATGGCCCAGTTGAGCCCGGCTTCCACCGGGGTGGTGGTGGTGTCGATGTCGTTGCCGTAGAGGCACAGGCCGGCTTCGAGGCGCAGGGAGTTGCGCGCGCCCAGGCCGATGGGCATGACCTCGGGCTGGGCCAGCAGGGTGCGCACAAACTGGTCGGCGCGGTCGCCGGGCAGGGAGATCTCGAAGCCGTCTTCGCCGGTGTAGCCGCTGCGGGTGATGAAGAGGTCGGCGCCGTGCCACTGGAAGGGCGAGCCGGTCATGAAGACGAGCTTTTCGACGCCGGGCACGAGGCGCTGCAGCACGTCCACCGCCAGCGGGCCCTGCAGGGCGAGCAGGGCGCGGTCGGGCAGGGGGATGACTTCGCAGCGCGAGCCGATGCGCGCCTGGATGTGCGCAATGTCGCCGGCCTTGCAGGCGCCGTTGACGATGACGAAGAGGTCGTGCCCCCGGTTGACGAACATCAGGTCGTCGATGATGCCGCCCTCGTCGTTGAGCAGCAGGCCGTAGCGCTGCTTGCCCACGCCCAGGCCGATCACGTCCACCGGCATGAGGGTCTCGAAGGCGGCCGGGGCGTCGGGCCCGACCAGGCGCAGCTGGCCCATGTGCGAGACGTCGAACAGGCCGGCGGCCTTGCGGGTGTGGTGGTGCTCGGCCATGAGGCCGGTGGGGTACTGCACCGGCATGTCGTAGCCGGCGAAGGGCACCATGCGGGCGCCGAGTTCGAGGTGGAGCTTGTGCAGCGGGGTCTGGAGGAGCGGGGCGGCGGCAGCTGGCACGGCAAAGGCTTTCAGGCAAGGGGGCAGGCCCCGACGGGGGCGAAACACGGTTCATCCGTGCGCTGCCCCACTGTCCGCTTTACCTGAGAGATTCACGCGGGCGATGCCGCGCTTGCTCCTTCGGTGGGCCGCTTCGAGGAACGGCCTCTCTCCAGGGGGGTACACCGGCCTTTCGGCCCGTGTTTGCCAGTCCTTTTGCCTGAGCGTTCAGGGCACCCGGTGTGCGGTGCCGCCTGCGCCTTCGGCGAGCCTTTCCGGTGACCGGATCGGCTTCTCTCCTGACCGCGCGAGTGTATCGCACGGCGGCGGGCGGGCCGGCGTTTCAGGGCGTTTCCAGGGCCGATTCGGGCAGCAGGCGGGCCAGCCGCTGGCCGATGCCGTCGGCGCGTTCGCTGCCGGCCAGGCGCTCCACGTCGGCCATCATGGCGCGGCTGACGACCAGCATCTCCCGCACGTCACGCGCCTCGCGCAGGGCGTCGCGGTAGCGCTGGGCCATGGCCTTGTCGCGCGGGGCGAACATGCGCTCGCTCAGGTCGAACAGGAACATGCGCGCGCTGGCGACCGAGCGCGGGCCGGAGAAGGCATCGGCCGAGACCGCCGGCGCGGCGGCGGGGGGCGGTGCGGGCGGCTCGTCCACCAGGTAGCCGCGCGCGACCAGGTCGGCCGCGAGCGCGGGCCCCTGGCCCTCGAACAGGGCGAACAGCTCGGCATCGGGTTTGCGGCCGTCGGCCAGCAGCAGCAGGGCGCGCTCGCGCTGGGCGAGCTGGCGTTGTCCCGGCCGCAGCTCGGCCCGGCCCTTCTGGGTCTTGTTCAGCATGGGTCCAGCGTGTGTGAAGGAGCCCGCACTGTGGCGACGCGATGTGACGTCCCGGTGAAATGCCGGGCATGAGAGGCCGCGCGGTGGCGGCTGGCGGCTGAACGGGCCCGGTGTCCGGACCTATTCCTCGCTGTCGTCCTCGATGTCCGGGTTCCAGGCGGAAATGACGAACCTCAATTGCCCTTTGGCCCCCGGGTGCGATGGCTTGACCGCGCCCTGGTTGTCCACCGTGTGGGCATCAAAGGGAATCCGGACCTCCACGCGCCCGTCTCCCAGTGGTGCGATGGGCAGCTCCGTGGCGGCATTGACGATGCCCGTGCCTTGCCAGGCGTACTTGACGGTCCAGTTGGGCTGCGTCTTGGTGGGGCTGGTCATTTCCAGGATAAGGGCGTCCCGGAACAGGTAGCCTCCCTCGTAGTGTTCGTTCACCCACAGGCGCCGTTCGATTTCGTAGTCGGGCACGCGGATACCGAATTCCATGCCATAGGCGAGCGAGCGCCGCTTGGGGTTGACCCGGGCGCGATTGGCCAGAAACACGCTGGAGAGGTAGTGCTGGCGCTCCTTCTTCCACTCGGAATGCGGCACGCAGGCCACGGAATCTTCCTCCGCCGTCCGCCGCGTGAGGTACCAGAACTTGCCGCGCGGAGAGGCGCGCATTTCCATCTGGTACAGCGCGTCGACCCTCTGACCGGCGTCTTCCTGCGTCTGCACGCCCTTGGGGAGGCGCATCTCCTCCAGATCGACCCAGATGTCGACACGCACGTCGCCAAAGAGGAAACGCGCGAGGTTCTGAAAGGCCTCTTCGCTGTTCACGATGCCGAACATGCCGGAGTGGGAGCGGTACGCAAAGGCCTTGGCGCAAGGCTCACCGACGCTGCCATCGCCGTTGAGCCCGTGCAGGGTGGCGTTGGCGATCCGGACCAGTCCGTCGCTCCCGTTGCCCACGAAGGTGCGTGCGAGGCCAGCGGCGGTGTCGTAGTCCGATCGGTTGGTACCTACCATGCAGAAGATCTTGCGCGAAGGGAAGGTCGACTCCGGCACCAAGTCCACCCGTTTGTGCTTCTTGTAGGCGGCTTTGAGATCCAGGTAGCTGCTCATCCGCTCAGAGCGGTTGAAGTTGCTGATGTCGAGCGCGCTCAGCCAGGAAGGAACGTTCTGCCCCATCACGTCGATCCCGTTGTGCGGCGAGGCGTAGGTGAACAGCTTGTCGATGTGCTTGCGCGTGCTGCGGGTGTCCAGTTGGGGGTTTTGCAGGAATGCCCTGCACACCAGGCCTCCCATGGAATGGGCGACCAGGTAGCAGCGGAAGCGCGCTTCGGTCATCTGGTTGGCGGGGTTCACGCAGACCAGGTACCGGACCCTCTCCACCAGTTCACTGAGCCTCGTCGCGAACGTTTCGATGCCCGGCGTGACGCCATCGCCCAGCAACTCGGAGGCCGAGTCGTAGTAGCGGTAGATGACGATGGATCGCCCATTCAGCTTGTTGCCCGTGGGTTCGCCCTGTGCTGTGGTTTCCCACTCGGGGTCGACGATGTCGTAGCCGTCTTCGTAGACATCGCTGTAGCCGAAGTCCGACGCCAGCCGCACGATCGGAGATTCAAAGACGTGCTTGCGGGGTTTTGCCTTGATGTCCGGCACGGCGCGGAAAACCGTTGATCCGAGGTTGAAGCCGCAGAACGGGTCCGCTGTGGTCTGTTCGATTTCTCCCCGTGTCATCGCGTAACCGCGCACATAGATGATGGGGAAATAGGGGGCCTTGATGACTGACATGTTCTGTCCTCATGGATCGGCGGGCTTGGCGGCGGGGCAAGCGATGACACACAGGTGGGTCAGACGGGCAGTGTGTGACAAAGCCCTGGCCATATCCATTCCACAAATGGGAGTAGACAACGTCAGTCCACCATGCTATCCAAGCGCATCCGCTCGGTTGGCAATGGCGGTACCGATTGGGCTTCTGCTCTTGGCGAGCGTTTGGCGTGAACAAATAAAAAGCCGCCCGCAGGCGGCTTTTCCAGTCAACGGCAAGCCGTTCACATGCCGGCGTAGTTCGGACCGCCGCCGCCTTCGGGCGTGACCCAGACGATGTTCTGCGTCGGGTCCTTGATGTCGCAGGTCTTGCAGTGCACGCAGTTCTGCGCGTTGATCTGCAGGCGGTCGGTGTTGTCGGGGTTCTTCACGAATTCGTACACGCCGGCCGGGCAGTAGCGGGCTTCGGGGCCGGCGTACTTGGCCAGATTGATCTTCACCGGCACGCTGGCGTCCTTGAGCGTGAGGTGGGCCGGCTGGTGTTCTTCGTGGTTGGTGTTGCTGACGAACACGCTGCCCAGGCGGTCGAAGGTGAGCTTGCCGTCGGGCTTGGGGTAGACAATTTGCTCGCACTCGGCGGCCGGCTTGAGGTAGAGGTGGTCGGCCTTCTCGCGGTGCAGCGACCACGGCGGCGCCTTGAAACCCAGGCGGGGCAGCAGCCAGTGTTCGACGCCGACCATGAGGCCGCCGACGATGTTGCCGTACTTGAACCAGGACTTGAAGTTGCGCGAGGCGTCCAGCTCTTCGCGCAGCCAGCTCTTGTCGAAGGCGGCGGGGTAGGCCTTGAGTTCGTCGTGCTGGCGACCGGCCTGCACGGCCTCGAAGGCGGCTTCGGCGCAGAGCATGCCGCTCTTGATGGCGGCATGGCTGCCCTTGATGCGCGCGCCGTTGAGGTAGCCGGCGTCGCAGCCCACCAGGGCGCCGCCGGGGAAGGTGGTCTGCGGCAGGCTCATCAGGCCGCCGGTGGTGATGGCGCGCGCGCCGTAGCTGATGCGTTTGCCACCTTCGAGGAAGGCGCGGATGCGCGGGTGCGTCTTCCAGCGCTGCATTTCCTCGAACGGGCTGAGCCAGGGGTTGCTGTAGTTCAGGCCGGTGACGAGGCCCAGGGTGACCTTGTTGTCTTCCAGGTGGTACATGAAGCCGCCGCCGTAGGTGTCGTCCTTCATCGGCCAGCCGGCGGTGTGGATCACCAGGCCGGCCTGGTGCTTGGCGGGGTCGATTTCCCAGAGTTCC
Source organism: Hydrogenophaga sp. GW456-12-10-14-TSB4 (assembly GCF_059424305.1). NCBI lineage: Bacteria > Pseudomonadati > Pseudomonadota > Betaproteobacteria > Burkholderiales > Comamonadaceae > Hydrogenophaga > Hydrogenophaga sp. GW456-12-10-14-TSB4. Next base: position 32,698 of record NZ_JBWKZH010000037.1, read on the forward strand.
TTCACGCCGATGGCGTAGGCCTGGGGGTCCTTGCCTTCGTCCAGGTGGAACTTGGCGATCAGGCGCTTGCCCAGGTGGCCGCGCGCACCTTCGGCGAACACGGTGTACTTGGCGTGCAGTTCCATGCCGAGCTGGAAGTTGTCGGTCGGCTCGCCGTCCTTGCCCACGCCCAGGTTGCCGGTGGCCACGCCCTTGACGGAGCCGTCGTCGTTGTAGAGCACCTCGGCGGCAGCGAAGCCGGGGAAGATCTCCACGCCCAGGTTCTCGGCCTGCTGGCCCAGCCACTTGACCACGTTGCCCAGGCCGACGACGTAGTTGCCCTCGTTGTGGAAGTTGTTGGGGATGAGGAATTTCGGGGTGTCGATGGCGCCTTTTTCGGTCAGCCAGAGCAGCTTGTCGTCGGTCACGGGCTGGTTGAGCGGCGCGCCGTCGGCTTTCCAGTTGGGCAGCAGTTCGTTGAGCGCCTTGGGGTCCATCACCGCGCCGCTGAGGATGTGCGCGCCGGGCTCGGAGCCTTTTTCGAGCACGCAGACGTTGATGTCGCCGCCTTTTTCGGCCGCGATCTGCTTGAGCCGGATCGCGGTGGCCAAGCCGCCGGGGCCGCCACCGACCACGACCACGTCGTACTCCATGGCTTCGCGCGGGCCGTAGGTGCTGAGGATTTCTTCGGGAGTCATGTAGAGGGTCTCGCTCTGTCAGGCCAGGGGCCCGGGGGGATTTTCATGACGGCAATGCATGGAGTCATGCCGGTGTCGTGGTCGGGACCGATTTTAGTGGCCCAGGGAGCACAATCCCGTCACATGGGCCCCCGTCGGCCCGGGCGGGGCCCCAGAGCCCGCAGAATCAACCCATTTAGAGGAGGTTCTCTCATGGCATACAGCCTGGACTTGTCGGGCCGCGTGGCCCTGATCACCGGCGCATCCGGTGGGCTCGGTGAGCAGTTCGCCAAGACCTTGGCGCGCGCGGGAGCGGCGGTGGTGCTGGCCAGCCGCCGCACCGACCGCCTGATGGCGCTGCGCGCCCACATCGAGGCCGCCGGCGGCGACGCGCATGTGGTGGCGATGGACGTGACGGACACGGCGTCCATCAAGGCGGCCGTGGCGCACGCCGAAACCGAGGTCGGCGCGATCGACATCCTGGTCAACAACTCGGGCGTGAGCACCACGCAGCGCCTGCAGGACGTGACGGAGGAAGACTACGACTTCGTCTTCGACACCAACACCAAGGGCGCGTTCTTCGTGGCGCAGGAGGTGGGCCGGCGCATGCTGGCGCGGGCCAACGGCGCCGCACCGGGTACCTACGTGGGCGGGCGCATCGTGAACATCGCGTCCATGGCCGGGCTCAAGGTGCTGCCGCAGATCGGCGTGTACTGCATGAGCAAGGCCGCCGTGGTGCAGATGACCAAGGCGATGGCGATCGAGTGGGGCCGCTTCGGCATCAACGTGAACGCGATCTGCCCGGGCTACATCGACACCGAACTCAACCACCACCACTGGCAGACCGAGCAGGGCCAGAAGCTCATCAACATGCTGCCGCGCAAGCGCATCGGCTCGCCGGCCGACCTGGACGCGCTGCTGGTGATGCTGTGCTCGAGCGAGAGCCATTTCGTGAACGGCGCGGTCATTGCCGCCGACGACGGTTTCGGGGCCTAGATGACGGCAGCGGTGTTGGGCCGGCCTTCGGGCTGGCCGCCGGGCATGGTGACCGGCATTCTGGCGGGGCTGGGCGCGGGCGCGTTCTGGGGCACGGCCTTTCTCGCGCCCCTGCTCACGCCGGGTTTCAGTTCGATCGATCTCACGGTGGGCCGCTTCCTGGCCTGCGGCCTGTTGTCGGTGCTGCTGCTGGCCTGGGCCGGGCTTCGGGGCGAGGCGCACCTGCCGACCTGGCGGCAGGCGGGCTCGGCGCTGTGGCTGAGCCTGCTGGGCTACACGGGCTATTACCTGCTGCTGGTGCTGGCCATCCAGGCCGCGGGTGCGGCGCTGCCGGTGCTGATCATCGGCACCATCCCGATCTGGATCATGTTGCTGGGCAAGCCGCAGGGCCTGCGCTGGCGTGCGCTGGTGCCCGGGCTGCTGCTGACGATGGCCGGCCTGGCGCTGATGATGCGGGTCACGGCGCATGGCGCCGGCGAGGCCGGGGGCGGCGACGACCTCTGGCTGGGCATCTTTTTCGCCGTGCTGGCCATGGCCTCGTGGACGGCGTTCGGCCTGTTGAACGCGCGCTGGCTGAGCCACCACCCGGAGGTGAACTCCACGGTGTGGGCCAACTGGCTGGGGGTGGCCGCGGGCCTGGGTGCACTCGTCATCTGGGCGGTGGCCGGGGCCGGGGTGGACACGCTGGTGCAGCGCCCGGGGTTCGACCGTTTCCTGGTCGTCTGCGCAGTCACCGGCATCGGCTCGGCCTGGATCGCTTCCGTGCTCTGGAACATGGCCAGCCGGCGCCTGAGCCCGAGCCTGGCGGGGCAGCTCATCGTGAGCGAGACGGTGTTCGGGCTCATCTACACCTTCGCCTGGAGCGCCCAGTGGCCCGCCGCCCTGCAATGGACGGCGTGTGTGCTGTTCGTGTTGGGCATACTGGCGTCCATCAAGGCACACCGTTGACACCTCAACCATGAAACTCGAACTGCCCGATCAGAAGAAGCGCGTGTTCAGCATGACCATCCCCATCCGCTGGGGCGACATGGACGGCATGAACCACGTGAACAACACGATCTACTTCCGCTACCTGGAGATCATCCGCATCGAATGGATGCGCTCGATCGGTTGCCCGCCCGACCCCTCGGGCGAAGGCCCGGTGATCGCCAACGCCTTCTGCAATTTCTACCGGCAGCTCGAGTACCCGGGCGACGTGATCGCCACCATGTACGTCAGCGATGTGGGCCGCAGCAGCTTCGAGAGCTGGTGCACCCTGTCGCGCAGCGACGACCCGGACACGGTGTATGCGGCCGGCGGCGCGACCACGGTGTGGGTGAACTTCCCGCTGAAGAAATCCGCCCCCCTTCCCGACTGGCTGCGCGCGCACCTGAGCTGAGCGCTGTGTGCGCTGGCGCACACACAAATGCTTGCACACAAGGGGCGGGCGCGTGCCTAGCATGGGCCCCATGCGCGCCCTGTCTTTCGCCCTGGTTCCTGTCGGCCTGTCGCTCGGCCTGCTGGTGTCCTGCGGCGGTGGCGGCGGGGGTGGATCTTCGCCGTCGGGCAACACCGGCTTCGTGCCCACCACCGGCCCGGTGACCGTCACCGAGCTCGCGACCAACCTGCCCAATCCCTGGAGCCTGGCCTTCCTGCCCGACGGGCGCATGCTGGTCACGGGGCGCACGGGCAGCCTGCGGCTCTATGCAGCGAATGCCCAGTCGTTCAACCTCATCAGCGGGCTGCCCGCGCTGGACACCGGCGGGCAGGGCGGCCTGCTCGACGTGGTTCTCGACCCCAGCTTCGGCAGCAACCGGCTCATCTACTTCAGCTTTTCGGAAACCGACAGCGGCAACGCCAACAACAACGGCACTGCCGTGGCCCGTGCCGAGCTCGACACGGGCGCGATGGCGCTGGTGAACCTGCAGGTGATCTACCGCCAGTTGCCCAAGGTGGCGAGCACCGGGCATTTCGGTTCGCGCCTGGTGTTCGACCGCGACGGCCACCTGTTCGTGACCCTGGGCGATCGCCAGAGCAACGACCAGCGCGGGTACGCGCAGGACCTGAGCCGGGGCAACGGCAAGGTGGTGCGCATCACCACCTCGGGGGCGGCGGCACCGGGCAACCCGGTGCTGGCGGGGGCGCAGGCCGGCATCTGGAGCTACGGCCACCGCAACCCGCAGGGGGCGGCGCTGCACCCGGCCACCGGGGCCTTGTGGACCAGCGAGCATGGCCCGCAGGGCGGCGACGAGGTCAACCTCACGCAGGGCGGGCTGAACTACGGCTGGCCGGTGATCAGCTACGGGCAGGAGTACGGCACCACGCAACAGGTGGGCGAGGGCACGGCCAAGGCCGGCATGGAGCAGCCGGTGGCGTACTGGGAGACCATCGACGGCTCGACCTGGACGGGCGGCCAGAAGTCGTCCATCGCGCCCAGCGGCATGGCCTTCTTCACCGGCAGCATCCCCACGAACTGGACCGGCAGCCTGTTCGTGGGTGCCCTGGCGGGCACGGCCTTGTGGCGCTTGCAGCTCGACGGCACGCGGGTGGTGGGGCGTGAGCGCCTGCTGGCCAACCGCAACGAGCGCATCCGCGATGTGCGGCAGGGGCCTGACGGCCGGCTCTATCTGCTCACCGACGGCGGCAGCGGCAAGCTGCTGCGCATCGGCGGCTAAGGGCTCTGCGGCTTACTGCTTGTTCTCGCGGGCGTTCTTCTTGTACTCGACGTCGTCGGCGTACAGGCGGCCGTCCTTGCGGTTGATGTCGACTTCCACGTAGTGGCCCTGGCGCAGGTCCTCGAAGCGCTTGTAGTCGTTTTCGTAGTCGGTCTTGTCGGTCACATAGATCACTTCGCTGTTGACGGTGAAGGTCTTCGCGGTGGTGTCGATGGCCGTGATGCGCCCCTTGAGGTTTTCTGCGTAGGCAGCGCCCGTCCCCAGAGCGAGGACGGCGGTGAGCAGGAAGGCCCGCTTGATGGATGGCTTGATGGGCATGGAAACACTCCTTGTGTTGTTGTGCAGCGATATCGATTGAATCGCGCGCCGACAAAAAGTGCTGTAAGCCTTGTCTGATTCGGCGGACGTGCCGCTCAGTCCTTCGGCGGCTTGGCCTTGGGCACGCGGCCCATCAGGTAGAACTCGGGGTTGGGCTGCATGTTGCTGAAGCTGGCCAGGCGGTTGGACAGGCCGAAGAAGGCGGTGATGGCCGCGATGTCCCAGATGTCCTCGTCGGAGAAGCCGTGGGCGTGCAGGGGAGCGAAGTCGTCGTCGTTGACTTCGTGCGAGCGCTGGCAGACCTTCATCGCGAAATCCAGCATGGCCTTCTGGCGCGGCGTGATGTCGGCCTTGCGGTAGTTCACCGCGACCTGATCGGCCACCAGCGGCTTCTTCTCGTAGATGCGCAGGATGGCACCGTGCGCCACCACGCAGTACAGGCACTGGTTGGCCGCGCTGGTGGTGGTCACGATCATCTCGCGGTCGCCCTTGGTGAGCGAACCCTCTTCCTTGAGCATCAGCGCGTCGTGGTACGCGAAGAAGGCGCGCCATTCGGCAGGCCGGCGCGCCAGGGCCAGGAAGACGTTGGGCACGAAGCCCGCTTTCTCCTGAACCTCCAGCACCTTGGCCTTGATGTCCTCGGGCAGGTCGTTGATGTCGGGGGCGGGGTAGCGGCTCATGCGGGTCTCCTTGAGGTTGTCTGGCGCCATCCTACGGTATCGTGTGATCCGTCCTCGTTTCCCACTTTCCCCTGGAGCACGCGATGCAAGAGACCAACGACACCGAGTTCGACCGAGGCCTGGCCACGCGCCGGCAGGTCATGGGCGACGCCTTCGTGGACAAGGCGTTCGGCGACATGACGCCGTTCACCGAGCCCATCCAGCAGCACATCACGCGCAAGGCCTGGGGGGATGTCTGGCAGCGCGAGGGGCTCGACCTGAAGACCCGCAGCCTCCTCACCGTGGCCATGCTCACGGCCCTGGGCAAGCAGCACGAGCTCAAGGGCCATGTGCGCGGCGCGCTGAACAATGGCGTGACCCCCGCCGAGTTGCAGGAGGTGTTGTTGCATGCGGCCGTGTACTGCGGCGTGCCGACGGCGGTGGAGGCTTTTCGCACCGCCGCCAGCGTGGTGGACGGCGAGAAGGCCTGAGGGCCGGCGCGGCGCTACGATCGGGGGTTTCTTCACCATCCCCTACGGAGTTCCGTCATGACCGCTTACCGCTTTTCGCTGGTCCGCCGCGCCCTGCTGGCCGCCGGCCTGGTCTGCACCCTCGGCCTGGCCCAGGCGCAGTCCACCACCCGCATCCTGGTGGGTTTCCCGCCCGGCGGCGGCACCGACGCGATCGCCCGCATCATCGGCGAGCGCCTGCAGGTGGATCTTGGCCACCCGGTGGTGGTGGACAACAAGCCCGGCGCGGGCGGCCAGCTCGCCGCCCAGGCGCTCAAGGCCGCCACGGCCGATGGCAACACCCTGTTCCTCAGCCACGACCACAGCATCACCATCCTGCCCATGGTGACGAAGAACCCGGGCTACGACTCGGCCAAGGACTTCGTGCCGGTGGCCGGCTTCGCCACCTTCGTCAACGCCTTCGCCGTCTCCAACGGCACGCCCGCGCAATCCTTCAAGGCCTATGTGGACGGTGTGAAGGCCGCCGGCGGCAAGGGCTCGGTCGGCATTCCCGCGCCGGCCTCGGTGCCGCAGTTCCTGGTGCAGGTGATCGCCAAGCAGAACGGCCTGGACCTCGTGGCCGCGCCTTACCGCGGCAGCGCGCCCATGATGTCGGACATGCTGGGCAACCAGATCCCGGCCGGTGTGGCCTCCATCCCCGACTTCATCGAGAACCACAAGGCGGGCAAGCTGCGCGTGGTGGCCGTGATGGGTTCGCAACGCCAGGCCGCCATGCCCGAGGTGCCCACCTTCTCCGAGCTGGGCCTCAAGGGCTTCGAGGACGTGCCGTACTACGGCCTGTTCGCCCCGGCGGGCACGCCCAAGGCCGCGATCGATCGCCTTGCGCAGGCGGTGCAGAAGGCGATCGCGCAACCCGATGTGCGCGACAAGCTGACCGCCATGGGCCTGACCGTGGGCTTCATGACCGGCGAACAGCTCGGCGCGCGCGAGCAGGCCTACGGCAAGGTCTGGGCAAAGATCATCAAGGACAGCGGCTTCCAGCCGCAATAAGCGCCCATCCTCAGGCGTCGATCGCCGTGGCCGAACCGGCCAGGCGGCGCAGCTCGAACTTCTGGATCTTGCCCGTGCTGGTCTTCGGCAACTCGCCGAAGACCACCGCGCGTGGCACCTTGAAGCCGGCCAGGTGCTGCTTGCAGTGCGCCACGATGTCCTGCGCCGTGGCCGTGGCGCCGGCCTTCAGTTCCACGAAGGCGCAGGGTGTCTCGCCCCAGCGCGCGTCGGGTTTCGCGACCACCGCCGCCGCCAGCACCTCGGGGTGGCGGTAGAGCACGTCCTCCACCTCGATGGAGGAGATGTTCTCGCCGCCGGAGATGATGATGTCCTTGCTGCGGTCCTTGATCTTGATGTAGCCGTCCGGGTACTGCACCGCCAGATCGCCGCTGTGGAACCAGCCGCCCGCGAAGGCTTCCTGCGTGGCTTGCGGGTTCTTCAGGTAACCCTTCATCGCGATGTTGCCGCGGAACATGATCTCGCCCATGGTCTCGCCGTCGTGCGGCACCGGCCGCAAGGTCTGCGGATCGAGCACGCGCACCTCGCGCTGCAGGTGGTAGCGAACGCCCTGGCGGGCGTTGAGCCGGGCGCGTTCGCCAATCGGCAGCTCGCTCCAGTTCTCGTGCCGGGCGCACACGGTGGCCGGGCCATACACCTCGGTCAGCCCGTACACGTGCGTGAGGTCGAAGCCCATTTGCTCCATGCCTTCGATCATGGCCGCCGGCGGTGCGGCCCCAGCCACCATGGCCTTGACCCCGGCGGGCACGCCAGCCTTCATGGCGGCCGGTGCATTGACCAGCAGGCCGTGCACGATGGGCGCACCGCAGTAGTGCGTCACGCCGTGCGCGCGCATGGCGTCGAAGATGGCCTGCGGGTCCACCCGGCGCAGGCACACGTTCACGCCGGCGCGCGCGGCCACCGTCCAGGGGAAGCACCAGCCGTTGCAGTGGAACATGGGCAGCGTCCACAAGTAGACCGCGTGCTTGGGCATGTCCCACTCGAGCACGTTGGAGATGGCATTGATGGCCGCGCCCCGATGGTGGTAGACCACGCCTTTGGGGTTGCCGGTGGTGCCGCTGGTGTAGTTCAGGGCGATGGCGTCCCATTCGTCGCCGGGCTGCTGCCATTCAAAGCCGGGATCGCCCCCGGCCAGGAAGGCTTCATAGGCCTGGCCGCCCAGCGACTGGGACGGGCCGTCGAACAGCTCGTCCTGGGTCTCGATCACCAGCAGGTGGTCGCGGCGCTGGCGCAGGGCGATGGCTTTGGCCAGCGTGCCCGAGAACTCGGGATCCACCAGCACGGCACGGGCTTCGCCATGGTCGAGCATGAAGGCGATGGTCTCGGCGTCGAGCCGGGTGTTCAGGGTGTTGAGCACGGCGCCGGCCATGGGAATGCCGAAGTGCGCTTCCACCATGGGTGGGGTGTTGGGCAGCATCACCGCCACGGTGTCCTGGTGGCCGATGCCTGCGCGCTGCAGCGCGCTGGCGAACCGGCGACAACGCGTGTAGGTCTGGGCCCAGCTCTGGCGCAGCGCGCCGTGCACGACGGCCAGCCGATCCGGGTACACCTCGGCGGCGCGCTCGAGAAAGGAAAGCGGGGTCAGCGGCGCGAAGTTGGCGCCGGTGCGGGGCAGGTCCTGGTCGTAGATCGAGGTCATGGTGGTGTCCGGGTGTCGAAGGTGGCAGTGTCGCTGCATTTCAGCCGGCCAGCAGGCGCTGCATCAGGTCGGGCGTGCTGTGCGCCTGGTACTTGCGCATGAGCCGGGCGCGGTAGATCTCGACCGTGCGGTGGCTGATGGCCAGCGCCTTGCCGATCTGTTTGCTGGTCATGCCGTCCATGAGGAAGGCCGCCACCTCGCGCTCGCGCGGCGTCAGCTCGGCCTTCACCGTGCGGCTCGCGCTGAGGTCTTCAAAGCTCCAGATGCCCGCCGCGTGCGGCGCGGCGCGTTGCAGCGCACGGCCGGTCACGTGGCACCAGAAGGTCTCACCCTGCTGCGGCCCGCTCACGCGCTTCATGATGCGGTTGTCCGCGTAGGTGCCGCTGCGGCCCAGCAGCGGCGCCATGCGCTCGCCGATGCGCTCGTACTCGTCGGCGCTCGGGTAAAGGATCTGGAAGCTCTGGCCCACGAGCTGTTCGCGCGTGGCGCCGAACATCTCGCACAGCACCTGGTTGCAGTCCACCATGATGCGTTGCCGGGACAAGGCCAGGCCCACGGGGGCGAGGTCGAAGGCGAGGCGGTAGTCGATCTCCATGGCGGCTCGTGTGAGGGTTTGGCTTTACGAAATACTACGTATGTGGTTACGTAGTATCGTAGCGGCTTCCACGGTTCAACCCAGGAGACACCGACGTGAACAAGATTTTCCCGAACGCGGACGCCGCGCTCAAAGGCATCGTGGCCGACGGCCAGTTGCTCGCCGTCGGAGGCTTCGGCCTTTGCGGCATCCCCGAAGCCCTGATCGATGCGCTGCGCGACAGCGGCGCGAAGAACCTCACCGTGATTTCCAACAACGCGGGCGTCGACGGCTTCGGCCTGGGCAAGCTGCTGGAGACGCGCCAGATCAGCAAGATGATCTCCAGCTACGTGGGCGAGAACAAGGAGTTCGAGCGCCAGTACCTGGCCGGCGAGCTGCAACTCGAATTCACGCCGCAGGGCACGCTGGCCGAGAAGCTGCGCGCCGGCGGTGCCGGCATTCCGGCCTTCTTCACCAAGACCGGTGTGGGCACCCTGGTGGCCGAAGGCAAGGAGCTGCGCGAGTTCGATGGCGAGACGTATGTGATGGAGCGCTCGCTGGTGCCCGACGTGGCATTGGTGAAGGCGCACCGCGCCGACAAGTCCGGCAACCTGCAGTTCCGCCTGACCGCGCGCAACTTCAACCCCGCCGCCGCCATGGCCGGCAAGATCTGCGTGGTCGAGGTCGAAGAGGTCGTGGAGACCGGCGCGATCGACCCGGACCAGATCCACCTGCCCGGCATCTATGTGCACCGCATCGTGCACAACGCGAACCCCGAGAAGCGCATCGAGAAGCGCACCATCACCGAAAAAGCTGGAGCCTGACCATGCCCTGGACCCAAGACCAAATGGCCGCGCGCGCGGCGCAAGAACTCGAAGACGGTTTCTACGTGAACCTGGGCATCGGCATCCCGACGCTGGTGGCCAACCACACCGGCACCAAGGAAGTCTGGCTGCAGAGCGAAAACGGCATGCTGGGCATCGGCCCGTTCCCGACCGAAGACCAGGTGGATGCCGACCTGATCAACGCCGGCAAGCAGACCGTGACCACGCTGCCGGGCTCCAGCATCTTCGGCAGCCACGACAGCTTCGCGATGATCCGCGGCGGCAAGATCAACCTCTCCATCCTGGGCGCGATGCAGGTGAGCGAGAAGGGCGACCTCGCCAACTGGATGATCCCGGGCAAGATGGTCAAGGGCATGGGCGGTGCGATGGACCTGGTGGCTGGCGTCAAGCGCGTGATCGTGCTCATGGAGCACGTCGCGAAGAAGAAGGACGGCACCGAGGACCTGAAGATCATCCCGGCCTGCACCCTGCCGCTGACCGGCGTGGGCGTGGTCGACCGCATCATCACCGACCTGGGCGTGATGGACGTGACGCCGCAAGGCCTCAAGCTGGTGGAGATGGCACCGGGCGTCACGCGCGAGTTCATCCAGTCCAAGACCGGCGTCACGCTGGTCTGATACCCCGGGCGGGTATACTCCCGCCCACACCCGTCATTGGGGAGTAGCCGCTCTGCACCCAGCAGAGGTCTGCGTCAACACACTTGGCTCCCACGGCCATGGCGCAGACAGCTTCCAGCCTGGCAAGACCTTTGACCACACTGCCTCCGGATGGGCCGGGGATGCCGTGTGGTCTTCTGTCTTTTGCCGGCCCTCGGAGCATTCTTTTGGAAGCCTTCCTGATCTCGACTGGCATCGTCGCCCTCGCCGAAATGGGCGACAAGACCCAGCTGCTGTCCCTCGTTCTCGCCGCCCGTTTCAAGCGCCCCTGGCCCATCGTCTGGGGCATCCTGGTGGCCACGCTGCTCAACCACGCACTCGCCGGTGCCGCCGGCGCCTGGATCATGGCCGCCGTCGGCCCGAACGTGATGCGCTGGGTGCTGGGTGTGTCTTTCATCGCCATGGCCGGGTGGATGCTCATTCCCGACAAGCTGGACGACGAGGACGCCGTGCCCAAGCGGCAGATGGGCGTGTTTCTCGCGACGCTGTGGGCCTTCTTCCTGGCCGAAATGGGCGACAAGACACAGATCGCCACCGTGGCGCTGGGCGCGCAGTACGAGCCGCTGATCGCGGTGGTGATCGGCACCACCTTCGGCATGATGCTGGCCAACGCGCCGGTGGTGTTCTTCGGCGAGGCGATCACGCGCCGCGTGCCGATCAAAGTGGTTCACATCATCGCTGCGCTGATCTTCGCAGTGCTGGGCGTGCTGGCCCTGTTGGGCGTCGGTGCGTCGATGACCGGCTGACCGGTCTCGCCAGGGCGCTAGAATGGCGGCCTGCTGCGGGTGTAGTTCAATGGTAGAACGGCAGCTTCCCAAGCTTCATACGAGGGTTCGATTCCCTTCACCCGCTCCAATTTTCGCCCTCTGAACCCTGCAGGGTCAGTTGCCGCCCAGCCAACGGGCAGGCCAGGACCCGGACTGGGTCATCTCGCGCACCACCTCGTGAATCAAATCATTGACGGCCACCGTGGCGCTGGTGGCGGGTCGCATCACGTTGGTGGCGTGCACCACGCGCCGTGACATGCGAGGGCTGTCGATCACGACCGTGCGCAAGCGCCCTGCGGCCACTTCCTCGGCCACCGACACCGCCGGCAGGATGGTGCTGCCGATGCCGGCCTCCACCGCGCGTTTGACGCTGCCCAGCGACTCGATCTCTGCCACCACGTCGAGCACGAGGCCGTGGGGTGCGCAGGCGTCGTCGATGATGCGCCGCAGTCCGTGCTCGACGCCCGGCAGCACCAGCGGCCACTCGGGCAGCTTTTCCAGGGGCAGTTTGCGGGGCAGGCGCGTGCCGCTGTGGCTGGTCACCAGCACCAGGCGGTCGTCGAGCAGCGCGCGCTTGCTCAAGCCGGGCTCCAGGGTGTCGCCATACAGCAAGGCGATGTCGAGCCGGCCCGCCAGCAGCCATTCGCGCAGAAAGCCGCTGTAGGCCTCCACCAGTTTCAGCCGCACGCGCGGAAGGCGGTCGCGGCAGGCGATCAGGATGGGCAAGGTGGCGGCCAGGGCCACCGTGGTGGGCAGGCCGATGGACACGTCGCCCTGGGGCACGGACAGCGTCTCGCGCACCGCCAGCCGGGCCCGTTCGGCATCCATCAGCACCACCTTGGCGTGGGTGAGAAACAGTTTGCCGGCCTCGGTCAGCGCCATCCCTTTGCTGGAGCGCTCGAAGAGTTGGGCGCCGACGTCCGCCTCGAGCGCGGCGATCTGCTGGCCGAGCGCGGGCTGCGCGACGTGCAGCCTGCCGGATGCCTGGAGCAGGCTGCCCGCTTCGCTCACGCCGACGAAGTAGCGCAATTGCCTGAGCTCCATGGCCTCTCCGTTTAGCTATGTGTTTTCAGTATATCGAGTAGCTGAATCAAGTATTTCCAGGATAGCCGGGGCCGACCCAGAATCCGCCCCATGTTCCATGAAATCGACGACCATCAGGACATCCGCGACGCGGTGCGCCAGCTCTGCAAACAGTATCCCGACGAGTACTTTCGCCAGGTCGACGCACAGAAGGCCTACCCTGAGAAGTTTGTCGATGCGCTGATGGAGGCCGGCTGGCTGGCGGCGATGATTCCCGAAGCGTACGGCGGCACCGGCCTGGGGCTGACGGCGGCCTCGGTGATCATGGAGGAGATCAACCGCTCGGGCGGCAACGCGGGGGCGGTGCACGGGCAGATGTACAACATGGGCACGCTGCTGCGCAACGGCAGCGCCGCGCAGAAGGAAAAATACCTGCCCGACATCGCCGCTGGCAAGCTGCGCATCCAGTCCATGGCGGTCACCGAGCCCACCACCGGCACCGACACGACGAAGATCAAGACCACCGCCGTGAAGAAGGACGGCCGTTATGTGGTCAACGGGCAGAAGGTGTGGATCTCGCGTGTGCAGCACTCCGACCTGATGATCCTGCTGGCGCGCACCACGCCGCTGGCCGAGGTGAAGAAGAAATCCGAAGGCATGTCGGTCTTCATCGTCGACCTGCACGACGCGATCGGCAAAGGCCTCACGGTCCGGCCCATTCCCAACCTGGTCAACCACGAGACCAATGAACTGTTCTTCGAGAACCTCGAGATCCCCGAGGACAACCTGATCGGCGAGGAGGGCCTTGGTTTCAAGTACATCCTCGATGGCCTCAACGCCGAGCGCACGCTGATCGCGGCCGAGTGCATCGGTGACGGCTACTGGTTCATCGAGCGCGCGCGCAAGTACGCCAACGAGCGCATCGTGTTCGACCGCCCGATCGGCCAGAACCAGGGCGTGCAGTTTCCCATTGCCGATGCCTTCATCGAGATCGAGGCCGCGAACCTGATGCGGTTTGAAGCGGCGCGCCGCTTCGATGCGCGCCAGGACTGCGGGGCCCAGGCCAACATGGCCAAGTACCTGGCGGCCAAGGCTTCCTGGGAGGCGGCCAACGTGTGCCTGCAGACGCATGGCGGTTTCGGCTTCGCCAACGAATACGACGTCGAGCGCAAGTTCCGGGAAACGCGGCTCTATCAGGTGGCACCGATTTCGACGAACCTGATCTACGCCTACGTGGCCGAGCACATCCTCGGACTGCCCCGTTCCTTCTGAGCGGAACTACGCATGAGCCGCCCCCTGGATGGCATCACCGTGGTGGCGCTGGAGCACGCGATCGCGGCGCCGTTTTGCACGCGCCAGCTGGCCGACCTGGGCGCACGCGTCATCAAGGTGGAGCGCCCCGGCTCGGGCGACTTCGCTCGCGCCTACGACGATCGCGTCCAGGGCATGGCCTCGCATTTCGTCTGGGTCAACCGCTCCAAGGAAAGCCTCACGCTGGATGTGAAACATCCCGACGCGCAGAAGGTGCTGGCGCGCCTGCTCGAAGACGCCGACGTGCTGGTGCAGAACCTGGCGCCGGGTGCGGCGGCTCGCCTCGGCCTGTCGTTCGACGCCTTGCACGAGAAGCACCCCAGGCTCATCGTCTGCGACATCTCCGGCTATGGCGACGATGGCCCGTACCGCGACAAGAAGGCCTATGACCTGTTGATCCAGAGCGAGTCCGGCTTCCTGTCTGTCACGGGGTCGCCTGAGGAGCCCGCCAAGGCCGGCTGCTCGATCGCCGACATCGCCGCCGGCATGTACGCCTACAGCAACATCCTCGCGGCCTTGCTGCAGCGTGGCAGAACGGGGAAGGGCAGCCGCATCGACGTGTCCATGCTGGAGAGCATGGTCGAGTGGATGGGCTTTCCCATGTACTACGCCTTTGAAGGCGCGGCGCCGCCGGCGCGCTCTGGTGCGGCCCACGCCACGATCTTTCCCTACGGGCCCTTCGAGGCCGCCGGTGGCACCACCGTCATGCTGGGGCTGCAGAACGAACGCGAATGGGCCGCCTTTTGCCGGCTCGTGCTGCGGCTACCCGATCTGGCGGTGGACGAGCGCTTCGCCTCCAACTCCCGCCGCGTGGCCCACCAGGATGCGCTGCGCGCGATCATCCTGGAGGCCTTCGCCTCACTGAGTGCCGAGCAGGTGGTGCAGCGGCTGGACGAAGCCCAGATCGCCAATGCCTGCGTCAACGACATGCGCGGCGTCTGGCAACACCCGCAGCTCAGGGCGCGCGATCGCTGGACCCAGGTGTCCACGCCCGGCGGTCCCATTCCCGCGCTATTGCCGCCCGGGCGCAACGGCGCCTACACCCCACGCATGGACGGCGTGCCCGGACTCGGGGCGCACACCGATGCCATCCTGAAGGGGCTGGGCTGGGGCACCGAGGCGATCGAGGCCATGCGCCGCGAAGGCGCGATCTGACCGCGCCCGGGTCTGCTCAGAACCCGACCGCCTGCCCATCGCGCCGCGCATCGCTCGCGGCCACGTAGCCGTCGGCGATGTCGTCGCTCAGGCGAGCGATGAACTGGCCGCTGCCGAAGTCGAGGTAGGTGTCGGCGGTCGGCTCGAAGCGGTGGCCCAGCGCCTTGAGGCCGTCGCGCAGCGCAGGCGCCATGGTGGATTCAAAGTCCACGTCCAGGCCGCTGCCCCATTTCCAGCGCGGTGCGTCGCAGGCGGCCTGGGGCTGCTGGCCGTGCACCAGCATGCGCACCAGCGTCTGCACATGACCTTGCGGCTGCATGTTGGCACCCATCACGCCAAAGCTCATCACACCCTGGCCCTCGCGCGTGAGGAAGCCGGGGATGATGGTGTGGAAGGGCCGTTTGCCCGGCGCGACCTGGTTGGGGTGCCCGTCCTGCATGGTGAAGCCGTGGCCCCGGTTCTGCAGGCTGATGCCCCAGCCGGGCACCACCACGCCGCTGCCGAAACCCAGGTAGTTGGACTGGATCAGGCTGACCATGCGGCCTTGCGCATCAGCGGCGGTGAGGTAGACCGTGCCGCCGCGCGGCGGGTGGCCCGCGCCGGGGTGGATGGCGCGTTTCGGGTCGATGAGCCTGGCGCGCTCGCGCAGGTAGCCCGGGTCGAGCAGGTCGGCGGCGCGCACCTCGGTCATGAAGCGCTCGTCGGCGACCCAGCGGTAGGTGTCGGCGAAGGCGAGCTTGACGGCTTCGATCTGCAGGTGCTGGCCTTCGATGCTGTCCGGTCCGAAGCGGCCGATGTCGAGCTGTTCGAGCATGCCCAGCGCCATGAGCGCGGCGATGCCCTGGCCGTTGGGCGGCAGTTCGTGCACCGTGTGGCCGGCGAACGCCATCTCGATGGGCTTGACCCACTGCACCTCGTGCGCGGCGAGGTCGCTGGCGCGCAGTTGCGCGCCGTGTTCGCGCGCGAAGCCGTCGATGGCGGCGGCGATTTCGCCGCGGTAGAAGGCCTCGCCGCGCGTCTCGGCAATGCGGCGCAGCGCGCGGCCGGCTTCGGTGAAGCTGAAGCGCTCACCCGGCAGCGGGGCGCGGCCGCGCGGCATGAAGGCCTGCGCGAAACCGGGCTTGTCCTGCAGCAGGGGCACGGCCAGCGCCCATTTGTGGGCGATGACGGGTGCCACCGCGAAGCCGCCTTCGGCCAGCTCGATGGCGGGCGCCATGAGGTCGGCGAAGGGCAGGGCGCCGAAGCGCTCGGACAGGGCCGCCCAGCCGGCTACCGCGCCGGGCACGGTCACGGCATCGAAGCCGCGCAGCGGGATCTGGCCGCTGTGCTTGTTCTCGAAGTAGGCCTTGCTCCAGCCCGCGGGCGCCAGGCCCGAAGAGTTCATGCCATGCAGTTGGTGGCCGTCCCAGACGATCGCGAAGTTGTCGCTGCCCAGGCCGTTGGAGATCGGCTCCACGACGGTGAGGGCGGCGGCCGCGGCGATCGCGGCGTCCACCGCGTTGCCGCCCTTGAGCAGCATGCGCAGGCCGGCCTGCGCGGCCAGGGGCTGCGAGGTGGCGACCACGTTGCGCGCCATGAGCGGGCTGCGGATGGTGGGGTAGGGGTGGCTCCAGTCGAACTGCATGGGGTCGGTGTCTCTCAGGTGGGAATCACTTGAGGATATCGCCGACGCAGAGGTACTTGATTTCCACGTAGTCGTCCATGCCGTGGTGCGAGCCTTCGCGGCCCAGGCCGGACTGCTTCACGCCGCCGAAGGGCACGTGTTCGGTGGCGAGGATGCCGACGTTGATGCCCACCATGCCGTACTCCAGCGCCTCGCTCACGCGGAAGATGCGGCCCACGTCGCGGCTGTAGAAGTAGCTCGCCAGACCGAACTCGGTGGCGTTGGCCGCGTCGATCGCTTCCTGCTCGGTGTGGAACTTGAACACCGGCGCGAAGGGGCCGAAGGTTTCTTCCTTCGCGCACAGCATGTCGGCCGTCGCGTCGGCCACCACGGTGGGCTCGAAGAACTGGCCGCTGCCCAGGCTGGTCAGGCGCTGGCCGCCGGCCACCACGCGAGCGCCCTTGGCCACAGCGTCGTCCACATGGCGCTGCACCTTCACGAGCGCCGCTTCCTCGATCAGCGGGCCCTGGCTCACGCCCTCGCCGAAGCCGTTGCCGACCTTGGAGGTCTTCACCTTGGCTGCGAACTTGGCGACGAAAGCGTCGTACACCCCGGCCTGCACGTAGAAGCGGTTGGTGCAGACGCAGGTCTGGCCGGCGTTGCGGTACTTGCTGGCGAAGGCGCCTTCCACCGCGCTGTCGATGTCGGCGTCGTCGAACACGATGAAGGGCGCGTTGCCGCCCAGTTCGAGCGACATTTTCTTGACCGTGGGCGCGCACTGCGCCATGAGGATGCGGCCGACCTCGGTGGAGCCGGTGAAGCTGATGTGGCGCACCACGTCGCTCGCGCACAGCACCTTGCCCACGGCGATGGACTGTTCGCTGTCGGCGGTGAGGATGTTGAACACCCCGGCCGGGATGCCGGCGCGGATGGCGAGCTCGGCGGCGGCCAGCGCGGTCAGGGGGGTGAGTTCGGCCGGCTTGATGATCACCGGGCAGCCGGCGGCCAGCGCGGGCGCCACCTTGCGCGTGATCATGGCGAGCGGGAAGTTCCAGGGCGTGATGGCCGCGCACACGCCGATGGGCTGCTTGAGCACCATCAGGCGGCGGTTGTTGTCGAAGGTGGGCAGGGTTTCGCCGTTGACGCGCTTGGCTTCCTCGGCAAACCACTCCACGAAGCTCGCGCCATAGGCCACCTCGCCCTTGGCCTCGGCCAGGGACTTGCCCTGTTCGGCGGTCATGAGGGTGCCCAGGTCGTCCTGATTCGCCATCAGCAGGTCGTACCACTTGCGCAGGATCTGGCTGCGCTCCTTGGCGGTCTTGGCCTTCCAGGCCGGCCAGGCGGCGTTGGCCGCGGCGATCGCGGCTTCGGCATCTGCGGGGCCCAGGTTGGCCACGTCGGCCAGCTTGTGGCCGGTGGCCGGGTCGTGCACGTCGAAACGGCTGCCGCCGGCGACCCACTGGCCGTTGATCAGCGCGTCGGTCTTGAGCAGGGTCGGGTCCTTGAGCAGGGCCAGGGGGGAGGTCTTCATGTCCATGAGGGGGTTGTCTCCGTCGGTGCGGTGCGCGGAAGGGGTGGCAGGGAATTTATTTAACTTGTTAAATGAATCGCCGCCGATTGTGCCGTCGAAAGGCGTTTCAGCATAGCCCCCGGTCTTTTCCGGGGCGGTGCCGCTCGCGACTCGGCGGGCCGATCCACCCGATTTCGCCGCCCGCGCGCCGGGGGCGGCCCGCATGTTGGAAAATAACGGGTTCCGCGCGCGCGAGCGCTGCCCCGCATTCAACGACGAACACCACAAGGCCCCCATGACCCGCCCCGCTTCCGTTGCCGACATCCGCAAGAGCTTTCTGGACTTTTTCGCTTCCAAGGGCCACACCGTGGTCGCGTCCAGCCCCCTGGTGCCCGGCAACGACCCGACGCTCATGTTCACCAACTCCGGCATGGTGCAGTTCAAGGACGTGTTCCTCGGCACCGACAAGCGCCCCTACGTGCGCGCGGCCTCGGTGCAGGCCTGCCTGCGCGCCGGCGGCAAGCACAACGACCTGGAGAACGTGGGCTACACCGCGCGCCACCACACCTTCTTCGAGATGCTGGGCAACTGGTCGTTCGGCGACTACTTCAAGCGCGAGAGCCTGAAATGGGCCTGGGAGCTGCTGACCGAGGTCTACCAGTTGCCCAAGGAGCGCCTGCTGGCCACGGTGTACGAAGAGGACGACGAGGCCTACGACATCTGGACCAAGGAGATCGGCCTGCCGCCCGAGCGCGTGATCCGCATCGGCGACAACAAGGGCGGGCGCTACAAGTCCGACAACTTCTGGATGATGGCCGACACCGGCCCCTGCGGTCCCTGCAGCGAGATCTTCTACGACCACGGCCCCGAGATCCCCGGCGGCCCCCCGGGCAGCCCCGATGAGGACGGCGACCGCTTCATCGAGATCTGGAACAACGTGTTCATGCAGTTCAACATGGACGAGACCGGTGCCGTCACGCCGCTGCCCGCGCCCTGCGTGGACACCGGCATGGGCCTGGAGCGGCTGGCCGCGATCCTGCAGCACGTGCACAGCAACTACGAGATCGACATCTTCGACGCGCTCATCAAGGCCGCCGCGCGCGAGACGCACATCAGCGACCTGGACAACCCCTCGCTCAAGGTGATCGCCGACCACATCCGCGCCACCGCTTTCCTGGTGAGCGACGGCGTGATCCCCAGCAACGAAGGCCGGGGCTATGTGCAGCGCCGCATCGTTCGCCGCGCCATCCGCCACGGCTACAAGCTGGGCCAGAAGACCCCGTTCTTCCACAAGCTGGTGCCCGACCTGGTGAAGCTGATGGGCGAGGCCTACCCGAACCTGGCCCGCCAGGAGCAGCGCATCACCGAAGTGCTCAAGGCCGAGGAAGAGCGCTTCTATGAAACGCTGGCCAACGGCATGGAAATCCTCGACGCGGCGCTGGCCGGCGGCGAGAAGGTGCTGCCGGGCGAGGTGGCCTTCAAGCTGCACGACACCTACGGCTTCCCGCTCGATCTGTCGGCCGACGTCTGTCGCGAGCGCGGCCTGTCGGTGGACGAGGCGGGTTTCCACGCTGCGATGGAAAAGCAGAAGGCCGCAGGCCGCGCGGCCGGCAAGTTCAAGATGGACAAGGCGCTGGACTACACCGGCGCGGGCAACCAGTTCGTCGGCTACGAACAGCTGGAAGCGCCCGGCAAGATTGTCGCGCTCTACCTCGAAGGCACGCCGGTCGCCGCGCTGAACGCCGGCCAGACCGGTGTGGTGGTGCTGGACAACACGCCGTTCTACGCCGAGAGCGGTGGCCAGGTCGGCGACGAGGGCGTCATCACCAGCGGCTCGGCGCGCTTCGCCGTGGGCGACACGCAGAAGATCAAGGCCGACGTGTTCGGCCACCACGGCAGCGTGGAGCAGGGCACGCTCAACGTGGGCGACCACGTGAACGCCCAGGTGAACACGGCGCTGCGCGCCGCCACCGTGCGCAACCACAGCGCCACCCACCTGATGCACAAGGCCCTGCGCGAGGTGCTGGGCGATCACGTGCAGCAGAAGGGCTCGCTGGTGAACGCCGAGCGCACGCGCTTCGACTTCGCGCACAACGCGCCCGTGACGGACGCGCAGATCCGCCAGATCGAGGCCAAGGTGAATGCCGAGATCCTCGACAACCACGCCACGCAGGCGCGCCTGATGGACATCGAGTCGGCGCAGAAGACCGGCGCCATGATGCTGTTCGGTGAGAAGTACGGCGAGACCGTGCGCGTGCTCGACATCGGCAGCAGCCGCGAGCTCTGCGGCGGCACGCACGTGCAGCGCACCGGTGACATCGGCCTCTTCAAGGTGGTGGGCGAAAGCGGGGTGGCCGCGGGCGTGCGCCGCATCGAAGCCATCACCGGCACGAACGCGCTGGCCTACCTGCAGTCGCTGGAAGACACGGTGGCGCAGGCCGCGGGTGTGCTCAAGGCCCCCACGGCCGAGTTGAACGCGCGCATCGGCCAGACGCTGGAGCAGGTCAAGGGGCTGGAGAAGGAAGTGGCGGCGCTCAAGGGCAAACTCGCCTCCAGCCAGGGCGACGAGCTGGTGGCGCAGGCGGTGGATGTCAAGGGCATCAAGGTGCTGGCCGCCGTGCTCAATGGCGCCGACGCCAAGACCCTGCGCGACACGCTGGACAAGCTCAAGGACAAGCTCAAGACCGCCGCCATCGTGCTGGCCGCCGTGGATGGCGCCAAGGTGCAACTGGCCGCCGGCGTCACCGCCGACAGCATGGGCAAGGTCAAGGCCGGCGAGCTGGTGAATTTTGTGGCCCAGCAGGTGGGCGGCAAGGGCGGGGGCAAGCCCGACATGGCCATGGCCGGCGGCACCGATGCCAGCGGTTTGCCCAAGGCGCTGCAGTCGGTGCAGGGCTGGGTGGCCGAACGCGTGTGAGCACGCTGAGCCGCCGGCAGGTCCTGGCCAGCGGGCTGGCCGTGGCCCTGGGGCCGGTGGCGGTCGGCGCGCAGCCGGCTTTCGAGCTGAGCGACTGGCCGCGTGGCACGCCCACGCCGGCGCTGGCGACGCTGGACCTGCAAGGCCGGGCCGTGAAGCTCGCCGACTTCAAGGGCCGCGCCGTGCTGCTCAACTTCTGGGCCAGCTGGTGCGAGCCCTGCCGCACCGAAATGCCCATGCTGCAGGACCTGCCCCCGCTGATCGGAGAGGACCGCCTGGCGGTGATCGCGCTCAACTTCAAGGAGCCGCCTCAACGCGCGCTGCGTTTCGTGGAGCAGACCCAGCTGAGCCTGCCGGTGTGGCTGGACCCCCTGGGCGACCATGCGCGTGCCTGGGGCGTGCGGGTGTTTCCGACCACGGTGCTCATCGATCGCCAGGGCCGCGCGCGCCAGCGCGTGCGGGGCGAGGTCGACTGGAGCGGCCGCGAGGCGCTGGGCCGGGTCGATCGTTTGCTCGCGCTCTGACCCCGTCCCATAATTCCTGTCCATCCTTCCGGAGTGCTCTCATGACCCCCGATCGCCGCCGCTTCCTGCAGCGCGCCGCCACCTCCGTGGCCGCCGCATCGCCCCTGTTCCATGCTGCCGGGGCCCTGGCCCAGGCCAACCCGGCGCAGCGCGAGTTCAACCCCCAGCCCGGCGCCTGGCGCACCTTCGATGTGACCACCCGCGTGGACATCGAGCTGCCCCGGGGTGCTTCCCAGGTCTGGCTGCCGCTGCCGTCCGTCGAGAGCGACTGGCAGAAGTCCTTCACCAGCGACTTCCGCACCAACGGCACGGCGCAGCTGACCGAAGAGCGGCACTATGGTGCCCGCATGCTGCACGTGACGTTCGCCGAGGGTGGTGCCACGCCCTATGTCGAACTCACCAGCCGCGTGCAGACGCGCAACCGCGCGGCCGATCTCTCGCAGAAGACCGCTGGCACCGAAGACGCCGCCAGCCTGCGCTTCTGGACCCAGCCCACGGCCCTGCTGCCCACCGACGGCATCGTGCGCGAGACCGCGCTCAAGGCCACGCGCGGCGCGCGCACCGACGCGCAGAAGGTGCGCCAGATCTACGACTGGGTGGTGGCCAACACCTACCGCGAGCCCAAGGTGCGCGGCTGCGGCGAAGGCGACATCAAGACCATGCTGGAGACCGGCAACCTGGGTGGCAAGTGCGCCGACCTCAACGCCATCTTCGTCGGCCTGTGCCGCTCGGCCGGCTTGCCGGCGCGCGACGTGTACGGCATCCGCCTGGCGCCCTCGGCCTTCGGCTACAAGGAGCTCAGCGGCAATTCCGCCAGCCTCAAGGGGGCGCAGCACTGCCGCGCCGAGGTGCACCTGGCCGGCCACGGCTGGGTGGCGATGGACCCGGCCGATGTGGCCAAGGTCATGCGCCTGGAGACGCCCGAGTGGATCAAGACCACGCAGCACCCGGTGGTCACGCCGGTGAACCGCGCGCTGTTCGGCGGCTGGGAAGGCAACTGGATGGCCTGGAACATGGCGCACGACGTGAAGCTGCCGCAGGCGCAAGGCCCGCAGCTGGGCTTCTTCATGTACCCCGTGGGCGAGACCGGCGGCCAGCGCCTGGATTCCTACGCACCCGACGACTTCAAGTACCAGATCACGGCGCGCGAGATCAAGGCCTGACCGTTTCCTGCGGCCCGGGCCAGCTCAGCGATTGCTGGCTGGAAAAGGCCCGTGCTTCGCCCGTCACCGGGTCGGTGAAGGCGATGGTCCGGGCCAGCAGGCGCAGCGGGTGGGCGAAATCCTCGGCCTCGTGCGGCCCGCGCAGCACGCGCGGGTAGAACTGGTCGCCCACGATGGGCAGGCCCAGCGCGTTCATGTGCACCCGCAGCTGGTGTCGCTTGCCGGTGACCGGCTCCAGCCGGTAGCGGGACCAGGGGCCGCGCACCTCCAGCCGGTCCAGGTGGGTCTCGCTGTTGGGCTCGCCCTCGGCCTCGTGCATGCGGAAGAAGGCGTCGTGCGCTTCCACGATGCGGCTGCGGCGCACCAGGGGCCAGGTCTGGGCCGCATCGCCCGAGGGCGCGAGCGCCTCGTACACCTTGTGCACCGCGTGGTCCCGGAACAGCGACTGGTAGGCATCGCGGTCCTGCGGGCGCAGGCTGAACACCACCAGGCCGGCCGTCTCGCGGTCGATGCGGTGGATCGGGCTCAGCGTGTCGATGCCCAGGCGGTTTTTCAGCCGCACCAGCAGGCTTTGCTGCACGTAGCGCCCGCCCGGCGTGACCGGCAGGAAGTGCGGCTTGTCCGCCACCAGCAGGTGTTCGTCCAGGTGCAGCACGGTTTCCTCGAAGGGCACCACGGGTTCGTGGTCGAGTTCCCGGTAGTAGTAGACCCGCACACCCGGTGTGAAAGCCGCATCCGGCGGCAGGGGGCCGCCCGCGTCGTCGAGCACCTCGCCGCGCGCGAGCCGTCGGGCCCAGTCCTCGCGGCTGACCGCGCTCAGGCGTTCGGCCAGGAAGTCGAGCAGCAGGGGCCAGGGCGCGGCCTTGTCGTAGGGCAGGGCGATGCAGCTGGCAGACACGCCCTGTCGCGAGGGAATCGCTGGGTTCTTCGGGGGACGGCCCATGGTGGCCCGTTGCGGATCAGACCCGGCGGAACACCAGGTCCCAGACGCCGTGGCCGAGCTTGAGCCCGCGGTTCTCGAACTTGGTGAGGGGGCGGTAGTCGGGCTTGGGCACGAAGCCGTCGCCACCGGGCGCGGCGGTGTTGCGCAGCAGGGGCTCGGCGTTGAGCACCTCCAGCATCTGCTGGGCGTAGGGCTCCCAGTCGGTGGCGAGGTGCAGGTAGCCGCCCGGCTTGAGGTGGCGCGCGAGGCGGTTCACGAAGGGGCCCTGGATCAGGCGGCGCTTGTGGTGGCGGCTCTTGTGCCAGGGGTCGGGGAAGAAGATGTGCACGCCATCGAGGCTGGCTTCGCCCAGCATGTGGTCCAGCACCTCGACCGCGTCGTGGCGGAAGATGCGGATGTTCTCCAGGCCTTGCTCGCCCACGAGCTTGAGCAGGGCGCCCACGCCGGGCTCGTGCACTTCGCAGCAGAGGAAGTTGTCCTGCGGGCGCACGGCGGCGATGTGCGCGGTGGCGCCGCCCATGCCGAAGCCGATTTCCATGATGAGCGGCGCATCGCGGCCGAAGGCCGCCGCGGCGTCGAACGCGCCAGGCGCGTAGTTCAGCAGGAAGCGGGGGCCGTGTTGCTCGAAGGCCCGCGCCTGCCCCGGCCCCATGCGGCCTGCGCGCAGCACGTAGCTCTTCACCTCCCGCATGAAGGTGGTGTCGGCGGGGGCGGGGCGCGGCTGGGCGT